>JBJOKO010000221.1:0-4861 GCA_046046035.1 Bacteroidota bacterium
TTCTCCGGGACTCGAGGGAATTGAAGCTGCAACGGGGAAAGACATCGCAGCACAGATGATTAAGTACATCGAGAAAAACGCCTAATCAATCATTCGAAAGCACGTGAATCTGATTCACGTCGACAAGATATTTTTTGAGAAGCGTCTTTCTTCCCAACAACACTTGATATTTCATTTCAGAGCGATCAGTAAGCGTGACTTCCGAGCGGATATCACGCTTACCTATTCGCAATCTTGTTCTAATACAATATCTTTTCTCACTTTGACCAAATGAATTTTTTACTTCACGAATCGTGAATTTGTCAAAGTAAATTGTCTTTGGACCTGAACCATCGAGATCGAAAATCGCCTCGAGAATAGACTTATCACCTTCATCAATTTGTCGGCACGACAAACAGTGCAATGCTGTGCGGTAGGCTCCAGTATCAATCTTGGCTTCAATATTTACAGCCCCTAAATCTGGAAGATTGATCGTTTCGCGTCTACCAATTATTTGTACGTGCGATTGATGTTTTGACATTAGCCTTGGGTTAGAAGTCGTTTTACTATTTCGGAAACAGCCTTGCCGTCTGCACGACCTGCAAATGCTTTTGTCGCTACTCCCATTACCTTGCCAAGATCACCAGGACCGGTTGCGCCAACTTGCGCAACGATAGCTTTTACTTCTTCTTCCAATTTTTCGCCAGTCAATTGCTCTGGCAAATAATCCGAAATAACATCCGCTTGCAATTGCTCCACTTCTGCAAGTTCTGGACGATTTTGAGTCTTATAAATCTCAATCGATTCCATACGTTGCTTGTAGAGTTTATTGAGAATTGACATTGCTTTTGTATCGTCAATAGAGCCATCTCCACCTTCTTTGGTCATCTCCAAAAGGATCTTGCTTTTGATGTCACGAAGAGCCATCAATTTGTCCTTTTCTCCAGCTTTCATAGCTGTCTTGATATCTTCATTAATGCGTTCTGCGATATTCATAATTCATTGTTTTGACAAAGATACAAAACCCCAAGATGCACAGAATGAATACCTCTTCTGATTGATTACCAAAAACTTATATATTTGTACCGAACGTTCATTCGATTCTTATGAAAAAAACAATGACCAGAAAGGAGAAAGTTCTCCGCACCGCGCTTCAAATGGTTGCTACAGGCGGCTTTCAAGGAGCTCCTATCGCAGAGTTGGCAGCGAAATCAAAAGTTGCTGTTGGAACTATCTACCATCACTTCGCTAATAAAGAGGAAATGGTGGCTGCAATGTATTTGCTGTGTAAGGAAAATCTTAGCGAGTCATTGAGCAAAGCAATCGATGGCAAAAACAATACGCAAAAGAAATTCGAAAAGCTTTGGGATGCATACCTAGATCATGCTTCTAAAAATGCGGTTGAATTCTCTTTCTTAGAACAATACAAATCATCTCCACTTATTACTCCAGCTGTTCTAAAAAGCGCTGAGAAATTTGATGCTCCTGTTACAAATTTTGTTGCAGAAGGCTTGAAAGGAAAGGATTTGAAAAAAGTTGAAGCGAATATTCTTGCAGAATTTTTCAATTCAAATGTGAGCGCTGCAGCAAAATTGCAAGCGTCAAAATCAAAGAAGAAATTTTCTGGAAAGGATTTAGAAAGTCTACGCGATATGGCGTGGTCAGCAATGAAATCCAAGGGCTAATTTTTTAGTCTATAAAAAGAAAAACCCCGACACTTCAAAAGCGTCGGGGTTTTATATTTTAGGGAATTCTGATTACATCATTCCGCCCATTCCGCCTGGCATTTGAGGCATCGCAGGACCTTCTTCTTTGATATCAGAAATAACACATTCTGTAGTCAACAACATACCAGCAATCGAAGCTGCATTTTCTAGAGCAACACGACTAACTTTAGTTGGGTCGATTACACCAGCTGCATACATGTTTTCGAAAACTTCAGTGCGAGCATTGTAACCGAAGTCATCTTTGCCTTCACGAACTTTCTGAACGATTACTGCGCCTTCACCACCAGCGTTAGCTACGATTTGACGAAGTGGCTCTTCAATCGCACGACGTACGATTTGGATACCGGTATTTTCATCTTCATTCAATCCTACTACTCCGTCAAGAACAGAAGCAGCACGGATATAAGCTACACCACCACCTGGTACGATACCTTCTTCCACTGCTGCACGAGTTGCATGCAACGCATCGTCTACACGGTCTTTCTTCTCTTTCATCTCAACTTCTGTTGGAGCACCGATGTACAATACAGCAACACCACCAGCAAGTTTAGCAAGACGCTCTTGAAGTTTTTCACGATCGTAGTCAGAAGTAGTTTTGTCGATTTGAGCTTTGATTTCACTAATACGACCTTGGATACCGTCTTTGCTTCCAGCACCGTTTACTACTGTTGTATTGTCTTTGTCGATTGTGATTTTCTCTGCACGACCAAGATCAGTAAGTTCTGCTTTCTCCAGTTTAGTACCAGTCTCTTCAGAGATCACAACACCACCTGTAAGGATAGCGATGTCTTGAAGCATTGCTTTACGACGATCACCAAAGCCAGGAGCTTTAACAGCTGCAACTTTGAGAGCACCACGGATTTTATTTACTACCAACGTAGCCAAAGCTTCGCTGTCTACATCTTCAGCAATGATCAAAAGTGGACGACCAGTTTGAGCAGTTTTTTCAAGTACTGGAAGAAGTTCTTTCATTGTGCTGATCTTCTTATCGTAGATCAAAATGTAAGCATTCTCCAATTCAGCTTCTTGATTCTCTGCATTGGTCATGAAATATGGACTTAGGTATCCACGGTCGAATTGCATACCCTCAACTGTTTTAACTTCAGTTTCGGTACCTTTTGCTTCTTCTACTGTGATAACACCTTCAGTGCCTACTGTAGCCATTGCATTTGCGATAAGAGCACCTATTGTTTCATCGTTGTTCGCAGAAATGGTAGCTACTTGTTTGATTTTATCGTTGTCGCTACCAACAGCTTTTGAAAGCTTAGCTAGTTCAGCTACTACAGCTTGAACTGCTTTGTCGATACCGCGCTTAAGATCCATTGGATTAGCACCGCTAGCTACGTTCTTCAAACCTGAAGTAACGATTGCTTGAGCAAGTACAGTTGCAGTAGTTGTTCCATCACCAGCAAGATCAGCTGTTTTAGAAGCTACTTCTTTAAGCATTTGAGCACCCATGTTTTCGATCGCGTCTTTCAACTCGATTTCTTTTGCCACGGTAACACCATCTTTAGTGATGTGTGGTGCGCCAAATTTCTTGTCAATAACTACGTTGCGGCCTTTTGGACCAAGAGTCACTTTTACAGCATTTGCCAATGCATCCACCCCAGCTTTTAGCTTTTCACGGGCTGCAGTATCAAATGTGATTTCCTTTGCCATTGTATCTGTGTTTTTTTAGTTTGAAAATGAATAATTAAGATTAAACGATAGCGAAGATGTCCGCCTCTCTCATGATGAGATATTCTTTGCCTTCAACAGTGATTTCAGTACCAGCATACTTTCCGTAAAGAACAGTGTCGCCAGGTTTTACAGTCATTGGCTCGTCTTTCTTGCCGTTTCCAACTGCAACAACGGTTCCGCGTTGAGGCTTTTCTTTTGCTGTATCGGGAATGATAATTCCGCTCGCAGTTGTTGTTTCCGCTGCTGATGGTTCTACCAATACTCGGTCTGCAAGAGGTGTAATTGAAACTGACATAATCTTATTTTTTTGGGTTAAACTTTACATTTTTTAGGTGAGCCGCGATTGTCATTTTTTGTGCCAATGGGCAGGATGGCCAAATTCACTGAATAATTTGTCAGTTATGGCAAAAAAAAATGTCAGTGTGTGTCACACACTGACATTCTATGTCTTAAAAACAAATGTTGTCTTATTGTTGAGCTGGAGCAGAATCAGCAGGCTGATCTGTTGAAGCTGGAGCATCTATTTCAGGAACACGAGTAGTGTAGAAAGAAGCTGAAGCTAGGCAAAGAACAAATAGAGCAATTGCCAAAACCCAAGTTGCTTTCTCCAAGAAATCAGCTGTGCGTTGTACGCCACCGATTTGAGTAGAACCTTGAAATCCCATAGCTAGTCCACCACCTTTAGGGTTCTGGATTAATACAACTACACCCAGTAGAAGGGCAACGATAACGATGAGTACAATGATGAACGTTTCCATGAATTATTGTTTTTTATTCTGATTCAGATTTTTTAATTGGGCTGCAAAGTAAACGTTTTTTTCCGGATGCAGCTCCATAAGTTTACGATAAACCTTCTTTGCCTTGTCAAATTTGCCCTGAGCGATGAATAATTTGGCCATTGTCTCGGTCGCAAAGGAGAAATCTTCTTCCAAGCTTTCCTTAGCCAAATTACTAGCTGTATTATACTCAGACACCTTGCCAGGCGTGATTTTCGGCTCCAATTTGATGAAGCGATCTATGATGCTTTTTTGCTTTTCTTTCTCATTTGGCGCATCAATAGGGGCAAGGCCTCCATTGTGCAATTTGTAGAGATAATCAAAATTCTTCCCTCTTTCTTCCGTCCTCTCCTCATTCCCCCATTCTCCCGTCTCCCCCCTCAATTCATTCTCATTCTGATTGTGTTTCTGATTCTCCACCTCACTCTGGTCTCTCCCCCTCAATTCATTCTCATTGTCATTCTGATTCCCCACCTCACTCTGTTCACTCCCCCTCAATTCATTCTCATTCTCATTGTCATTCTGATTCCCCACCTCACTCTGATCTCTCCCTCTCAATTCATTCTCATTCTGATAAGGTCCCTGAGCCTGTCGAATGGGCTGATTCTGATTAGTCCCCATCCTCGCCGCCTTCAGCATCATCAGCTCCCCAAAAGTCAACTCCGAAGGGTCTTTCGCCTCAATTCTCCTAATCTCCTC
>JBJOKO010000222.1:0-4859 GCA_046046035.1 Bacteroidota bacterium
TGGATTGAGTGAACTGTTTGAAGGAATAAAGGTACCTGCGCCTCCTGTCCAAACGCCTCCGGTTGCAACTGTAATTGCTCCGTTTAGAGATATGTTGGCATTGTTAGCACAAACAGTTTGGTTCGCTCCAGCGTTGGCTGTTGGTGCTGGAGATATTGTTAATGTCATTGCGTCAGAAACAGGAGTACATGCTCCCGTTGATGTGAGTGTAAGAATTACACTCCCTAATGATGCATCACCAGCGCTTGGTGTATACACTGCATTCAAGTCTGTATTACTTGGTGTGAAAGCACCTGTTCCTGTTGATGTCCAAATACCCGTAGTTGTTCCTCCTGCAATAGCACCAGAAAGTGTTGCGGAAGTGTTTGCGCAAATGGTTTGATCTGGTCCTGCGTTGGATGTAATTGGTGCAACGAATTCGGAGAAATATCCATACTTGCAACCCGTGCTTGCGCCACCGTTTACAAGTCCGAGCGCAAATACATCAACTGAGTTTGTTACTTTGAAAGTAGAGTCAACAGGCACTTGCGTCGTATTGTATGAAATGCGCGCAGCCTGCCATTCACCGCCTGTTCCGGGAACAGTTACGAAGGCCGATGCAGGAATTGTAGCAGTTCCTGATCCAGTTACCGTGAATGCATTGATCGCTGCTGTTCTACAAAGCACAGTGAGGTAAAAAGTTTGACTGCTTCCTCTTACGAAATTTAATGTTTGTGATCCAGCACAGTTCAATGGAGGCAATTGAGCCATTCCCATTTCACATCCAAATCCTGTAATGTGCATTGCATAAGTTGGCGCCGTGCAATGGATATAAGTGGAGTTATTAGCTCCAGTAGAAAGATAGTCTAAGTCAATGCGGAAATATTCGCCGGCAAAGAGTGTTGCTGCGGGAGTTGCTGATCCGTCTACATAAACTTGTGTATTGTTTTCTGTTGCCATTAAAACAACACTTTCATCACCAGTACTATTTAGGTTTCCTTTCACAGCGATATAGTCTTCTCCGACTACATCTACAGGAACAATCTGATCACCGAGTATATCATAACAACCACCAGAAGGATTCTTGTTGGAATCATCTTTTATTGAAACAGTAATAGGCTTATTGGCGAGTACAACGGCTCCAGCGGGGTGCGTTGAAGGATCGGTGTAGTTGGTTCCGGTGAAACCACTAGAATAAGTTTGTCCTTGATTTAGGGTAACTTGAAATTGTTGAAGCGCAGGATGTCCATCGAGCGCAGTAGGTGAGTATATAGTTACAACAGTGTTGTTTTCTGTTGCGCAAATATCAAACGAAGCAATCGCCTGGTGTGGCGATGCGAATGTGAAATTGTAAAATGGAGCGTGCTTGTGAAGTGGGATATAGAACTCGGTTCCAAGGGCGTTTGGTCCCTTCAATGCCCAGATGTCCGTGTTATTCGTATTGGCGCACTCATAATAACAAGTGATTGAAGTTGTAGCCACAATGCGCAATCCTGTATTTACAATCGTGCTTGTTGGTCGAGTCTCAAGCATGCTTTTGTATGCTGTGAGATTAACTCGAACAGATTGGTTGGCGAGAACGTTTACAACAATTGGAGTAAACATCACATTGGCAGGCTGATCAATGGTCACCGTTGAATTTTGTCCAGTCGATGAAACTGTCAGATACAATGGTTCACCTCCTGGCGAATTGTGCAGGTCGGTGATATCAGGCGGAGCGAACCAAAATTCGGTGCCGCTTTGACTGCTGGATGTAAGGGGGAGGAGTAGGAGTGAAAAAAGAAAAAACGTGACTAGACGAGTAGCATACAGTAGATTCATTGGTATCCCCTTTTGATTAATTAAAAGGGTATACGGAGGAAGAGTGAAAAGGTTATTTTTAGCTGTTGGCTATTGGCTGTTGGCTGCTGGTCTCTAGCACACTAGCATACTAGCACACTAGCACACTATTTAAGTTGTCCTAGGGTGTAGAGCACCTCGATGCCGGACATTTCTAGCTTGGATTTTAGGTCTAGTACTTTGTTTTTTGCATCTGCATAAGCCATTTCGCGTTGATTGACAAGGAATAGTGAGCTTTCCCCATTGAAGAAACGTTCTCTTTCGGCATTGAGCAATTGATTGTAATTATTCAAATTGCTTTCAGCGATGCTGAGTTGCACACGAATGAGGGATAAGTTTTCATATGATGCCGAAGCTTTGTTAATCAAATCATTCGTTTTCAAATCTCTTGAATATTCCGAATCTTGAATTTTTATACGAGCCATTTGCACTTCGCCACGAGCCTCACGAAGGAAAATGGGGACAGAAAATGTCATTCCCCATTTGTAGTTACTCGTCGAGAATCCATTGTCAGAAGCACTGTTGATGCCAGTCGATAGCATGTTGTATTCTAAGTTCAACTTGGGTTTTACCTTTTCTTGTTTCCATTTTGCTTCTGCTTCGAGCTGATTGATTTTTGCATCGTACGCTGCTATTTCAGGGTGACTCTGATTAACGACTTCAGTAAAGCTTGCAAGTCGATATTCGTTGAGTTCTAGAGGTTCAATACCTGTTGGATTTTGAGGTATTGCTTTTTCAGAAATAATCAATCCCTCTGGTTGTCCCTGATTGTCGTTCCAAAGAAAACCAGACAGATAGTATCTTGACTTTACTTCTAAAATCATAGCCTCAACAAGTTGCTGTTGACGCAATTGTTGCTGCAAATAGGCTTCCACTGTGTCAATGAATGGGCGATCACCTGCTATGGCTCTTTGCTTTATTGCTTCGAATCTGTTTGTAGCGATTTCAATTAATTCTTCAGCAACATTGGTGCGTTCGAAGGCATTCCACCAATTCCAATAGGCGCCGTATGCCTCAAACATGAGTTGATTGTAGAGTGCTTTTTTTTCTGCTTCTGAATATTGAGTAAAGGCTTCCGCTACTTTGAGTTGAGTTCTTCTTTCATCAGTAATTAATCCTTGCAAAAGAGGAAGTGAAATTCCAGCTTGAAAGAGTCCATCATCAGGGGTGCTGTTTGAAGGATCGAGGTATTTTCCATCATTCAGATCATAACCTGCTTTGAAAGAGATAGGACTTCTCGTTGGAATTTTTATCGCTCCGTGTGTATTGGAATAGTAGTTTGTTTCCTTGTAAAATTTATTATTAAAGTCAGCCTCCAACTTTGGGTCGAATCCGCCTTTGGCAGACCTTTCAAAGCTTTCGGCATTATCAATTTTCAAGTTAGCCTGAAGTGCGATGGGGTGATTAGCGCGCACCATTTGCAGCATTTCTTCAACAGATAATTGGTAGACACTATCGCGCTGTCCCATGAGTTGCATGGAAAACGAGAGTGAAAAAAGTAGGACTGTTATTTTGAAAATATGGTGTCTCATTTTTTCTCTTGATTCTTGCTAGAAGTAGCGTCTTGAAGTGTATAAAAGTCTGGAGGGAAACCGTTGAACTTACGCCACAACTCATACCAAATCGGCACATCATTGAGCAAAGCCAAAGCATTTGCGCCTGTTCCAACCCGAATACCCGAAGGCCATGTTTCGTCTGATTCAGGAACAACTAACATTCTATATTTACCATTTGGACTAATGAAATTATCAATGGCGAAAACCTTTCCGCCAAAAGTTCCATAGGAGGCGTTAGGCCAACCACTGAATACAAAAGCGGGCCAGCCATCAAAGATGAAACGCACATGTTGTCCTTTATTGATTAACGGCAAATCCATAGGATCGACAAACATTTCAACAGCTAAATCATACTTGTAAGGCATGATACTAATGATAGCTTCTCCTTCCTTGATAGTTTCTCCAATACCTGTTTGAATAGCTTGTGTTATATATCCGTCTTGAGGTGCGGTAACATAGTATAATCCGCTACGCATGTCATAGTTTACATATTGGTTTTGCAATTTTGTAACAGTTGCTTCTGCGTCATACATGCTAGATAAGGAAGCGAATTTGTCTGATTCTGCTTTACCAATCTTGTCTCTGAAATCATTTTCGATTGAACTCAATTCTGCTCTTGCATTGATGACTTCATTTCGAGAGATGAGGAGTTTGTTTTCATAATCAATAGACTTCGCATTTGCATTTTGCAGAGCTACTTTACGTGTTTCAAATTCTGTTTTGGAAACCAAATCCTTCTTGTAGAGTTCTTCAAATCGCACAAGTTGTTCTTGAGCAACGACTAGATTATTCTTAGCAGCTTCGTATTCTATGCTATCACTTTTTATTTTTAAATAAGCCTGCTTGAGCTTGTTTTCCGCTTGCTGCAGTTTAACAGATTTGTTTGCAATTAGGGCGTCAATTTGATTGTCTAGCGCCTTTACCTTTTCCATGTAGGAATTGACACTGCTTTCTTTTGATTTGATTTGCTGATCAACGTTTTCAAGAAGATTTGGGTCAAAGTACTCGTCTTTGATTTCGGTGATATAAATGATGGTATCACCTTTTTTTACAAAGTCGCCTTCCTTCACAAACCACTTATCTATTCTTCCTCCAATAATGCTATGAATGGTTTGAGGTCGTTGCTCTGGATTAAGGGATGTCACCACTCCTTTGGAGTCTATGTTCTGTGTCCAAGGAAGAAAGAGTATTGCAATAAAAATGCAAAGCAATATAAGAAGCCAGCGCTTAAGTCTGTTGTTATTATTGCCTTGATCGAGTTGCTTAAAAGACTTTAAGTCTTCCAATCTAACTCGTTTACCAACGCTTTCGTTATTTGAAATTTCTAGCATGTTCTTTTAGTTTTGAATGCAACCGTTTTCAAGTTCTATTGTAGAATCACATTCATTAGCAATTAATGGGTCATTGCTCGTCATGATTACTGTCCATCCATTTGATTTATCTAGGATATTCGAATAGATGCTTTGTCTCTCTGCTTGATCTAGG
>JBJOKO010000223.1:0-4834 GCA_046046035.1 Bacteroidota bacterium
GGATTAGCTGTTTTGCATTGCGTCAACAAGGCAATTATCAAAAGGGAAAATATCAATTTCAAACGCATATCTGCCAATTTTCTAACAAAAGTAACGTGTATTAGTTAATTGATAGACTTTTGAGGTTACTTCTATATTTGTGCATTAGCATACCCCTGCTTTGACACAAAAGAAACAATTCATATCAAGCCTTAGTTGGAACACACTCACCGTTGTGCTTCAAATCGTGATACAAACAGTGTACACTGGTTTGTTGGCTCGTATGATTGCTCCGGAGTCATTCGCCTTAATGGGCGTAGTACTCAGCATTATGGGGTTCGCTGAGATATTCTCTCAAGTCGGCATCGGACCTGCCATTATTCAGCGAAAAGAATTGCATCCACAACACTTGAGCGGTGCCTTCTACACCTCTCTTATCCTCGGGGTAACTTTTACTTTGGGCTTTGTATTGGCCGCTCCATTCTTCGCTTCAACCTACCACATTCCTGAACTCGAACCAATCATGCAAGTGGTGAGCACTAGCTTTACCATTGCCGCGCTTGCCGTGGTGCCTAGAAGTTTGATGTTGAAAGAAATGAAATTCAAATCCTTCTTCATCGCAGGAATGATTTCAATCGTAGGAGGAAATCTTATTATTGGACTTTGGCTAGCTTACCTCGGATACGGCGTTTGGGCTTATGTATGGGCGCTTTTCGCTCAAAACGCTTTGATGACCATCTCCTATTGGGTACTTCAACCTGTAAGTTTCCCTCTTTATTGGAAATGGAAATATACCAAAGACCTCATCGCCTATGGCGCGTCCAGCACGGTTTTCAACGCTCTTAATTATGCTGCAACCAAAGTGGATGTGACATTGCTTCCTAAATATGCAGGCAAACTACCCGCAACACCTGGACTAGACAGATTAGGAGCGGCGGGTATTTATGAGCGTAGTGCTTATGTGATGTCATTGCCAATCACAATCATGGCAAAACTTTCCGACAATGTGCTTTTCAGCGGCATGTCGAAAATGCAAGAGGAAACTGAAAGACTCAAGAGACTTATTGCCATCGCCACACAAATGCTGGCTTTAGCGATTATTCCACTTGTGGTTTTTAGCGCCGCTTTTTCCAATGAATTGATCACAATTTATTTGGGCCCCAAATTCAGCCAAGCCATCCCTATTCTTCAAATACTATTATTCGCTGTTATATTTAGAACTCTAAGCAGATTGGCCGATTCACTCGTTCGCGCGAAAGACGCAGTTGTCAAAGCATCTTGGTACAAAGCTTTCTATTTATTGATAATGATTGTGGGTGTTTATGTGGCTGTTCCGTTTGGAACAAAATGGATCGCGGCATCAATACTTTTCACCACCATCATTCATTACTTAATGTCTATTCATCTCTGCCATATTTTGATAGGATCTTCATGGTCGACACAACTCAAAGCTACTGTGCCCGGCTTTAAACTCGGTGCAATTACAGCCTTGGTATGTGCGCCATTCGAATTAGAATGGTTCATTCCTGAAGTAGCTCCCCTATTCCGATTGTCAATTGGATTTATAGTGTGGGTGGCAGTCATTCTTGGCATAATTTTGCGAAGCCCTAAAATACTCGATGCAAACGGCATTTCGCCTTTAGAGCTCCTTCCGGAGAAGATCAAGCGACTTCCGATACTTCGGAAGGTAGTAGGTGGCAGGGAGTAGGTAGCAGGTAGTAGGTAGTGGGTAATAAGTAGCAAATGATTAATGGAAACTAAAGTTTCCAAAAAGCCCCTTTAGGGGCTAAATAATGTAGCTATGGTGAAAGGAACGATTTTTATATTTTTTGTGTTGATGGGATTGGGAGCGGGAGCCCAATCGAAGGTGGCGTTTCACGCACCGGATTCGATGACATTTGTATTGTCGTTGAACGATATGGCCGTGAATAATCTGCCGGTTTCGGATATTGCGATCGTTCCGGTCGTTGCTGGGAAAACAAAGGTGAAAATGACTTTTGCCAATCCTTCTATTGGTTCTTTGGAACAAATTCTTGATATAAAAGACAAAATCTTTGTTGAATACGAGGTTCGAAAAGTCAAAAACAAACTGCAGTACTTTCTTTTGGCCGAGTCTCCCCTTTTGATTACTTCTGCCATGGATTCAACATTAGCTGCTGATTCTGCTGCTGCGCAAGCGTCAATTCCTGAGTATTCTGGTATTTCTAAGTGTAGCACTCCACTCAATGAAGTGGACTTTGCTCATATTAAAATGGAACTTTCAAAATGCAGTTTTGAATTGACCCGATTAGAATACCTAAAGAAAGCAATCCCCGATCAATGCTGGAAAGTAGACCAGTTAAGGTACCTCCTTTCACAACTTGACATGGAGGACAATAAAATTAAGATTCTTGAGCTGGCGAAGCCCTCCATTTACGACTTTGACCGCGCACAAACCATTACAGAAGACTTCTTTTTAGAAAGAAACAAGATCAAGGCAAAAGCTATTCTTCAATAGGCTTATCCTCCTTACCTTCGCGGCGTAAAACCAATCGTCGCTTTCATGAAAAAAGTACACAACTTCAGCGCAGGTCCATGTATCCTTCCTAGAGATGTCATTGAACAATCTGCACAAGCAATCTTAGAATTCGATAATATGGGGCTTTCCCTTATCGAAATCTCACACAGAACCAAGAATTTTGAAGCAGTAATGGACGAGGCTCGTTCATTGGTAAAAGAAATCCTCGGTCTTGAAGATCGCTACGAAGTTCTTTTCCTTCAAGGTGGTGCTACTCTTGGTTTTTATACCATTGCACTCAACCTTCTTAAAGATGGCGGTAAAGCTGCTTATGCCAACACAGGAGTGTGGGCTTCAGGTGCTATCAAAGAAGCTAAGCTTGTTGGTCAAGTAGATGTGATCGCTGATTCTTCAGATAAAAATCACAGCTACATTCCTTCTTTCGAAGTTCCAAATGATGTGGACTATTTCCACTTCACTTCAAACAATACTATCTACGGAACTCAATATCAAAACTTCCCAAAGGCCAATGTTCCTTTGGTGTGTGATATGAGTTCGGATATTTTCTCAAAAAGATTTAATGCGAATGATTTCGGATTGATCTACGCTGGCGCTCAAAAAAACATGGGGCCTGCAGGAACAGTCCTCTATATCATCGACAAAGAAATTCTTGGAAAAACAGGTCGCAAATTGCCTGCGTATCTAGATCTTCAAGCGCACATTGACAAAGATTCAATGTACAATACTCCTCCAGTATTTTCAATTTATGCTAGCATGCTTACCCTTCGTTGGATCAAAGCAAACGGTGGATTGGAAGGAATGGAAAAACGCAATGATGCGAAACAAAAATTGTTCTACCAGGAATTGGACCGCAACTCAATGTTCCATGGTCACGCAACACCAGACAGTCGCTCATGGATGAACCCTACGTTCAGACTTAACGACGAAACCAAAGCTCCAATTTTCGACAAAATGTGGAAGGAAGCTGGTATCAGCGGCATCGCTGGACACCGCTCTGTAGGCGGCTACCGCGCATCAATGTACAACGCACTTCCACTAGAAAGTGTGCAGGTACTGGTGGATGTGATGAAAGCCTTTGAAAACAGTGCGGCGGTGTAACAGTGTGACAGTGTAAAAGTGTGGCGGTGAGACAATGTAAAAGTTTAATAGTACGAAGTACGAGTACGGAGTATGATGTCACCAGTCACTTGTCACTTGTCACCAGTAGTTAGTAACCAGTAATTAGTAGTCAGTTTTATGAAAATACTTGCGAATGATGGAATAGACAACGGTGGGAAATTGGCTTTGGAAGCCATGGGATTCACTGTTGTAACAGATAAAGTAGCACAAGAAAATCTTGCTGATGCTATCAATAACGAAGGCTTTGTTGGATTGCTTGTACGCAGCGCAACAACAGCTCGTAAAGATTTAATCGACGCATGTCCTGGACTGAAATTTATCGGTCGCGGCGGTGTTGGTATTGATAACATCGATGCTGAATATGCGCGTTCGAAAGGCGTTGAAGTATTCAACACACCTGCTTCTAGCAGTCAGAGTGTGGCAGAACTTGTAATGTCATTGATGTTCGCTGCAGTGCGTGGCGTTTACGATGCAGGAACAAATATGCCAGTGAATGGTGTTGCTGAATTTGAAACACTGAAAAAGAAATACGGCAAAGGTTCTGAGCTTCGCGGCAAAACGATTGGTATCGTTGGGTTTGGTCGTATCGGAAAATCTCTTGCTTCGTATGCACTTGGTTGTGGAATGAATGTAATCGCTTGCGATAACAATCCAAACAACAATGAAGTGGACGTGCACATCGCGGGTCATGGTACAATCACAATTAAAGTTCCAATCAAATCACTTTCAGAAGTACTTACTGAATGTGATTTCATTTCTCTTCACGTTCCGAAACAACCAAACGGCTCTGCTGTTATTGGCGCAGAAGAATTGACAAAAGTGAAGAAAGGAATTATCCTCGTGAATACTTCTCGTGGTGGAGTGATTGAGGAAAGTGCATTGATCGACGCATTGAATGATGGACGTGTTGCGTATGCATGTTTAGATGTATTCGTTGGCGAACCTCGTCCAAATGAAGCATTGCTTAAGCATCCAAAAATTCTTGCGACTCCTCACATTGGCGCTGCAACAAACGAAGCTCAAGGCCGCATCGGACTAGAGATCGCAGCGAAGGTGAAAGAGATTATGAATAAATAATTACATGGCAATTGTAAAGCCCTTTTGTGCAGTGCGACCAACAAGAGACAAAGTTCATCTTGTTGCGTCGCGCTCGTACGTTTCATATACACGTCCGCAGCTTCGCTCTAAGTTGTTTGAAAACCCTTACAGCTTTCTTAA
>JBJOKO010000224.1:0-4832 GCA_046046035.1 Bacteroidota bacterium
ACATGATCAAATACAGCGAGGCAAATAACCTTATTGTTATCATGAAACTAAAAGACGACAAGTTGCATTTCAGTTTAATAGATAACGGCAAAGGTTTTAATCTTTCAAAAACCTCTTCTGGGAATGGGCTTTCAAACATGGCCCGCAGAATAAACGACCTTGGTGCACATTTCGAAATACAGTCATCTCCCAACGAGGGTTGTACTATAAAATGCACTTTAGATATCGCAAAAATTAGGGAGTAATAATCTCTCAACTAATACCGACCTTTGGGCATGATTCATAATAACCCTCCGACAAAAGTTGCGATTTTCGATGATAACAAGGAAAGAAGAGAAAGTCTTGACTATTTCATTTCCATGTTTCTCGATCTTCAAGTTGTTGGCAAATACGAAAACTGTATCCACGTAGAAGATAATATCAATGAATGCAACCCTGATGTTGTACTCATGGATATTGACATGCCTGAAGTCACCGGAATAGAAGGAGTGAAGAGAATCAAAACGAAGTTCCCAGAAGTGGTAGTTCTTATGCAAACCGTTTTTGAAGATGACGAAAAAGTCTTTCAGTCAATAAGAAATGGAGCCTCTGGCTACCTTCTCAAGAAAACTTCTCCAGAAAAAATTGTTGAGGCAATTAGAGAAGTAATAAGCGGGGGATCTCCAATTACCCCTTCCATCGCGACGAAGGTCCTTCGCTATTTCCAAACAGAAAATATTATATCGCCTGACTACTCTCTTACCGATAGAGAAAAAAATATTTTAGGTCACCTCGTTGAAGGCATGAGCTATAAAATGATTGCAGAAAAAGAGAACATTTCTTTTCACACTGTAAATTCTCACATCCGAAAAATTTACGAAAAATTACACGTGCATTCTCTTGGTGAAGCCGTGAGCAAAGCACTTAAAGAAAAATTGATTTAAAGAAAAAGCCCTTTCGTTTGCACAAAAGGGCTTTTTCTTTATAAGAGTTCAAAAATCCCCTCTCGAACTCTCTCACTAAACCTTTTCTGAAGGAGGTATTAGTTCTTCTTTACTTTGCAAGTGCTTATTCCAAATGGAGCGTAAAGCGGGCAGAAACTGATAACGGATGTCAAAAGGAATACTGCGCCTAAAACTAATAGTACATAGTTCCACGGTGAAGCAACTGCTCCTGTGAAAGCTATAATTGCAAATACAATAGCCAAAACAATTCTAACTGCTTTGTCTGTGGTTCCCATATTCTTTTTCATAGTATGTAATTATTTGGTTGCGGATTCAAAAATGCAATCTTCATATATCATACACAGTGACCCAGGTCACCATTCAAAATGACAAATCGTGGAACTTTAACTGTGTAGTTCACAGTTTATGGTTCAAACCAATATTTCGCCATAGCTGAATTTACCCCTTCTTGTTGTTTCTTTGTGGCCAATTTCATCCTTATGGCACTAATAGAAGAATTCGATAAATCAGGTAATTGGCTTTTTAGATGGAGAAGCTACCTACCGTTAGCTCTTTACCTTTTGGCTACACTAGTAGTGGTTTTCGAATGGGACGACCATATGGAAACCTACAATTCGACATGGGCTTATTGCTGTTTAGGTGTTGCCTTATTAGGACAAATAATCAGAGCAATTACTGTAGGTTTCACACCGAAAGGAACTTCAGGTAGAAATACCAAAGAGGGCCAAGTTGCAGAAACGCTCAATACAAAAGGAATATATTCTACCGTTCGTCACCCACTTTATTTGGGCAACTTCTTTATGTGGCTCGGTATTATTATCTATGTAGGAAACTGGTGGTTTACCATTGTGTGCTGCCTTCTATTCTGGGTGTACTATGAAAGAATCATGTTCGCAGAAGAGTTTTTCCTTCGCAATAAGTTTGGAAAAACCTATTTAGACTGGGCTGGTAAAACACCCGCCTTTTGGCCAAGTTTCTCTCGTTGGGAAAGTGCTGGATGGAATTTCAGCTTGAAAAATGTGCTTAAAAGAGAATACAATGGTTTCTTCGCCATCTTCATTTCATTCGCTCTTGTAGATGCTATGAAGAACTATGTTCACTTCGGTTTTTCAACATGGAAAGACCTAGTTTCTCCTTTCTGGCTCTACGCCCTTGCCATTTCGTTTGTTATTTTCATCACCCTTCGAACTTTGAAAAAGCACACCAAAATGTTGGATGCTTCGGGACGAGAGTTCACTAAATAATCCGTTTTATTTATAGTTTAAAAGAAATAAGGTAGGCTGCTTATCCTGCCCCTCATTTGTAATGAGTAAATCTCCGTTTTCAAAAAAACTGATTCCTTCAGGTTTGTTATACATTTCTTCATCGAGCAAATTCACTTCCAATAATTGACCAGACGCGCTGTAAATAAGCAACATGTGATCCGCGCTTGATAATACGTACAGTTCTCCTGTAATAGGATGAATACCGATTGCAGAAATTCTGAAACGAATTACCGGGATTTCTTCTTTTTTCTTTTCACGTGTTGGAACTTTCAAATCTTCCCTCTTCACATAGTCAACCACTTCCGTTATATCAAAATCATATACCGGTTCATCGGAAAGAACTTTAGTATTAAGATCAAAGGCATAAATTCTTCGCTTGTCCTTCAATTCCTTCCCCTTCCCTATTTTCCCCTTACATGCTATTAATAAGCGTTTGTTTTTGGCATCATAACAAAGCCCCTCATTATTGTCAGCCGGAATCTGAGTGGGGAAACTCTCTATGACATGATTATTCTTTATCGGCGACACACGGAATAGTACCCCGTCAGATCTCAATACCCAATAATCATCTTGCACCTTAGTAATACCCTCAAAATCACCAGGCTCAGCGAAATCAGTTTCTGCGACGATTTTCTTTTTTGAAAGACTATAATCATACAAAACACCCAACTCATCTTGAACACAAACCACTGTTAATGAGTCTTTCACAACTAATCCTGAAACTTCCTTCAAAATTGAAGGGAGCTCATAGCGTCTGGTTGGATTCGAATAGTTGTAATCCACCAAGTTTTCGGTGAGAACAGGAGAGGAAGAACAGGAGACCAAAAAGAGGAAAATCCAGACATATTTCATCCTACAATAATACCCCAGGTGAACAAACTAATAGATTAGTATACCATTCAAAATAACATAATTTTGACAAAAAAAGCCAATTAATCACTGATTTACAAATACTTAAAACCTTCAAAATACGATGCAATAATTGCAAAAATCTTGCGGCTTAACATCTCATTTTCATTGGGGTAATGTATTGGAAATGCTTATATTTGGGACCCTAAAATGATGCCTGTCACATGAAAAAAATCTTTATTCTACTTTTTGCACTTGTTAGCACACTCGCAGGATACTCGCAGCTAAAATGCGGTTCTGATCATAAGCATCAGGCCCTAAGAGCTCAAGATCCAGATTTCGTTCAAAGAGAAGCAGACTTCAACCGCTTGGTTGACGAATACGTTGCTGCTCACAAAAATGATCGTGACGAAGTTCAAATTACAATTCCAATCGTATTCCACATCATTCACCAATATGGTGAAGAGAATATCTCTGACGAACAGATCTTAGATGCTGTTCGTATCTTGAATGAGGACTACAACAAAGACAATGCAGATACAGCCTTGATAGTTCATGGCTTCGACGAAATCTGCGCTGATATTAAAATCAATTTCTGCCTTCCAACAAGAGATTTCGAAGGAAACTGCACAAACGGTATCGACCGTATTGCTTCTCCTGAGACTTTCATTGGTGATGATGGTAGCAAGCTCAACGCTTGGCCACGCGACCGCTACCTAAACATCTGGGTAGTTTCTAGCATGGAGGATGGCGTTGCTGGATATGCTTACTATCCTTCAGCTGTATCTGGTGGAATAGGTGCACTTAGAGATGGTGTAATCATTCTTCACCCATACATCGGTAGCATCGGAACTGGTGCTCCTGGAAGATCTCGTGCATTGACTCACGAAATTGGCCACTGGCTTAACCTTCAGCACCCATGGGGCGACAATAACAACCCTGGTGTTGTTTGTGGAGACGATGATGTTCTTGACACGCCTGAAACAATGGGATGGGACTACTGCGACCTAAACGGCGCTATCTGTAATCCTGGTGTTTTCGAAAACGTTCAGAATTTCATGGACTATTCATACTGCTCTGTAATGTTTACAGAAGGTCAAAAAGAACGCATGCGCGCTGCAGCTGCTCTTGCACTAGCTGGTCGTAGCACTCTTTGGAGTGAATCAAACTTGATCTTCACTGGTTGCACAAACCCACAAGCTTGTGCTCCACAACCTAAATTCTACGCTGATCGCTATGTAGCTTGTATTGGTGAAGACATTACTTTCATCAACAACACAGGCGGTGGCGCAGCTGATTCTTATTCTTGGACTTTCCAAGATGGCGCAACTAGCACAGAGGAAAACCCAACTGTTTCTTTCAGCACGGGTGGTTGGAAAACCGTTTCTTGCACTGCTACAAATGCAAATGGTTCTGAAACAAAAACAGAACTTCGCGCTTGCTATATTATCCCAGAACCAAACTGGTACGCTGGTCTAGTTTCTGAAAACTTCTCAAATGAGCAGTTCTTCAACGAAAACTACATCGTTCGTAACATGGACAATAACTCATCTTCTTTCCAGTGGACAAACACTGCTGGTTATGATGATTCATACAGCGCTGTGTTGAACGCACACTCAATCGATATGGACTTCATCGACACAGGAAACAACGACATCGATGAGTTGATCACTCCAGCTATGGATCTTGATGGTCTTTCTGGTTCTGCTACTCTTACTTTCCGTTGGGCTTATGCAACTCAAGCTAACGCTGTAGTTGATATGACTGACAAATT
>JBJOKO010000225.1:0-4823 GCA_046046035.1 Bacteroidota bacterium
ATAATTGTTTTTACAAAGCGCATAAAGATGAGTGCGCGCTGATATGCGGGATGTTGGAAGAAGCCTGCGAAATATTTTTCCATGTTTTTAATTCTTGAAAAAGCGAGATCAGTATTTCCGAGTTCACATTGAAGAATTACATCAATCATACTTTTCTTGAATCGCCATTCCTTGCCCATTCTTTTTTCAATCCACGAATCGCTGTGATTGATGAGGAGCATTTCGATATTGGCTTTTTTAAATTCTTCTGATTGAAAATAAAATACAACCAAATTGAGTCGCATGTTTAATCGATCTTCGATGGAGAATCGTGTATCGGTTGATTTCAGCGCTTCATGGAGAATTTCGATTCCGCGTTCGTTGTTGCCTGAAAAGCTTAACACGGCTGCGTTCAACTGCACAAAACGGGATTTCAATGTGTTTGAATAATTGGAAATGGATTCGAGAAGTGCGTTTGACTCTTTTAGTTTTCTTGTTCTATAGCACGTGTGCGCAATCATGTAAATGAATTGCTGACGCGTGGTTTCATTTTGTTTTGTAAATGCACCAGCGCTCTCAAGTCGTTGATAGACGCGGCGTATGAAAGGTTCGAAGCGCGAGTAGTCTTTCGAACTAACTACTGCACTTCGAATCATTTGCACCGCTTTGAGCATGAATTCAGCGATGAGCGCTTCATCACCACGGAGATCGAAAAGTTGCAATACTTCATCTGTGATTTCTTGTGGATCGAGCGTTGTGCCTGACTTTCGCGCTTCCGATAATTTTTTTCTAAGAATACTATTGGCCACCGAAAGTCTCTGCTGAAGCACAAGTTTGTTTTTGTTTTGTCCCCATTTTTCTATCACATATTCTGGATCGATATGGAGTTCGTGTGCTTTATCAATTTGCAAGAGATAGATGGCATCGAGCATTTGATAGTCGTGATTCTTTTCGGCGAGTAGTACTGCTTTTTTCAAGTAACTGCTAGAAGATTCGCGGTCGTTGTTTTCGAGAAAATACTTGGCCATGGAGAGCACCCGTTGGGGATTGTGTTCCGTGTTGGTTATTTCCCGTAGGGTAATGAACTCCTCAATTTGCGATAGCAGGCTTTTTCTCAAACTATGATAAGCATTGAGATTAACAGGCTTATAGAGCTTTTGGGCGAGCGTTTGACCGTCGGTCTCCGGGTTGGCGCTAATGAGTTCGAAGAGTTGAAGTGTTCGTTCAGAGAGTTTTACGCGCTGCAGATAGGCGCGAAAACTCTTTTTTGAAGGCTCATCCATCAGCGAAATACTGGATTCGAGATAGTCCATTTGGTGCTTTTTAAACTACGTTTTGAAAGATGAATATAGGAGTAAAATATAATTATTACAGCATTTATGGAATATTTTATGGAAAAAGTAAAACTACGTTTATTTTGAAAGAAGACTTTTGGAGCGAGAAGGCGTGAATGTTATTTGCTCCATGAAAACAATAATGATCACCCTACTAGCCGCATTCCTTAGAACGTTTGTAAAACTTCTAGGAAGAGTCATCTATCGACTTCGCATCACTGGTGCTTCGAACATCCCTTCAGAGGGAGGGGCGCTATTGGTGGGCAATCACACTAGCTACATGGACTTCGTATTGATGGTATGTCTCAATTCCCGTCCGGTGAGTTTTGTGATGAATGCCGATATCTACAAAAAACCTTTTCTACGTCCTTTATTGAAAGCGCTCAATTGCGTTCCTATTTCTCCTCGTACTGGCAAGAATGATTTCGAATCATTTAATAAAGCTGTTTCAGAACAAGTGAATGCTGGATACTTGGTAGCCATCTTCGCTGAGGGCACTGTTTCAAGAACAGGACAAATTTTGGAGTTTAAAAAAGGTGTTGAGCATCTTTCAAAGCTTATCACTGGACCTGTTGTTCCCATTCATTTTGATAATGTTTCTGGAACTCCGTTTTCATATCGTGCTGGTCGCAAGAACATGTTGCGTTTTTCTTTTTCTACTCTTCGCAGAAAAGTAAGAATCAATGTCGGTGTGCCGATTCAAGGTGGAGTGAGTGCATTTGCATTGCGCCAATGTATTAAAGAATTGGAAGTGGAGAATTTCTCGAAACGTTTGATGGATCAGCCAACGATTAGCACCCGCATTGGTCGCGTGCTGAGCAATGAGCCCGTTGGTTTTTGGAAATATGAAGGAAAGAAACATGCGTATTCGAATTTGCCAGAACAATTGTCGAAGCTCGGCGCTGCCCTTGGAAAATCGTTGGAAAAAGAAACCACAGTGGCTGTTTTATTGCCAAAAGGTCCACAGTCAATGTTGATTTATTTGTGGTTATTGATGAATAAGAAAACCATTGTTCCAATCGATCCGAATTGGACGAATGAGCAACGTTTGTTTGCAATCAATCGCTCGAATGCAGGGTTATTGATTACTACGAAAGACATCAATTTTAGTCATTGGGCACCGACAGAGAATGCCGTGGTATTTATCGATGAGTTGGAAGCGTCGATGGAGAAGGGTGTTCCAGTGAATGTGATTTGCAAGAATTTGAAAGTGGCGCGCAAGCGAGTGATGTCGTTGTTCACTTCAGCGAAGGCAGAGTTACCAGTTGCATTATTTTTTGAAAAAGAAAAAAGAGAGTTGGTCAGAGCTATTCCTGTATATCAACAGCAGATCAACGCAGTGATTATTGGGTTGCGTCAGGTGTATCATTTTGATAAAGGAAGTTCGATGTTGTGTGATTTGGAGATGCATAATTCTTTTGGTTTTGTGTTAGAGTTTTTGCTTCCCTTGATGTCGGATTTTTCGGTAGAGATGCTTCCAAACGGCGCGACTGACGAGCAGTTTGCGAACACTTTGACAGGTAGTTCACACCAATTGGTGATAGCAAGTCCAGGTCAGTTGACAGCGGTGAGTGCGTTGGCTGAAAAGAGAAATATTGCAGAGTTGACCCACATATTTACCGCCGATATTCATCCGTTGAATGCAACAGTACAATCGTTGAATAATAGAGGTATATCTGTTTTGACATGCGCGGGATTGAATGAGTCTTCGTCTGTGTTTGCAGTGAATTTGCTCAACATCAATTCAAGTGATATTGTTGGTCGCCCGCTGTTTCAGGAGGCGAGCGATGCCGATTCGATTGGCAAGCCATTACCAGGAGTGGCGGTGAAGATTTGCAAACCGAATGATTATTCGGTTGAGTTACCAAGTGGAGAAGTTGGTGAGATTTTAATTAAAGGACCAGCAGTATTGGATCAAAATATTGAGGGTGGAAAGCGAATATTCAATGATGGTTGGTTGGTAACAGGATGGTGCGGGTATATAGACCATAAGGGGTTTGTACATAGGGTAGAGGGTAAAGGGGAGAGGGGAGATTGTAAAGGGGAGATTGTAGAGGGGAGAGGGGAGATTTTATTGCGGAATGTGGGGTGACCTCGTACTTCGTGCTCCGTACTCAAATCTTCGTACTGTTTTCTTATCTTCGTGGGGGTGAAAAAACTATTGCTTAAAATATTCATTTTTTTATTCTCATCGCAGCTTTGTGCTCAACCCACATGGGAGCATGTGTCTAATATTGTGATGGCGACTTTGCCGTTGACGGTAGTGGCGCATGATGGTGGTTTTATTGAATTGGGAACTACCATTGATACTGTTGAATATGTTTCGTTGAAAATGTATTTAAGGGAGTGGACTAATGAGGGAGAATTGGTGGGAAGTAGAATGTATTATGATACTCTAATTCCTTATTTCAACGTTGCACGCTCTATGACATCATTAGGAGAACGTAATAATATTTTTATCAATCGAGGGAAATTAGTCAATGGAAATTTTGGTATCATGTTCTATCATTTTGATGGACTTGACACCTTGGCTTCGTACCATGAAGATTCAGTAAGTGTCGGACTGAGTCAGATTCCAAGAGAAATGATTGTTCGACGATTGCTCAGCGATAAAAATAATAACTACTATTCTTTTGTTTCTTTTTCTCACGCAAGTTTTGGAACGGATTTTTTTGTGAGTAAATATAATTCTCAGCATGAAAGACAGTGGAGTTTTAATGACCCGGAATCCTTTTCAGTTGAGAATAGTTATTCGGCTTGTTTTACCGAAGATGGTAGTATATATATACCGTATTACAGATTTGATGGCACTAATACTTCTAGACTCTTAAAATTGACTTCAGATGGCCAAGTGCTAAGTGATATTCAAATTTTATGCAGAGGTATTTGGCAAGATTGTATTGTTACTTCGTCTGGCAATTTACTACTTGTAGGACGAAATGCTGTCTTGGGTGAAAGTCATGGTGCTTTAGTTTGTAGTTGCAATGAAAATGGTGAATATCAGTGGTCGGAACTTCAAGATGGCGGCGATGATTTGCAATTTAACCATTCTGGATTTAAAAGAGTCTTTCAAACGGCAGATGGTAATTATGTTGCGGGCGGAGTTTTGTTTGAAAGAACTGGGACTCCTGATCCCGATGATGATCCTTATAATTATATCATTTGTTTTCGTAAGCTTACAGAATCAGGAGAAATGCTTTGGGAAAGGCGATATCAAAAGGTAGAGAGTTTTAATGAACGCCATGATTTGAATGATATGGCTATTACTTCTGATGGTGGAATTGCTGCCGTAATGTTTGCTTTGGATTATAACGAAGAAGTTCCTGAGGTTGGGCATCCGCAGCGGGCTTGGATATTGAAATTGGATGAGTGTGGTTGTTTGGTTCCGGGGTGTGATTCTTCTTGTCCTGAAATTGAAGAGAGCGGTAGCAGTTCTCCTTATTATTTTGGTCCCAATCCAGCATCGAATTTATTTTCAATTGGCAGCGCAATTATGGATAAATATTCTTT
>JBJOKO010000226.1:0-4791 GCA_046046035.1 Bacteroidota bacterium
TTAGACTTTTCAAAGGTGAAAGTGCGCGACTGTTTCGTTCCAAGAAATGAAATCGTTGGTATTGAGATTACGGAAAGCGTCGATGATTTGAAGAAGTTATTCATTGAAACAAGGCTTTCCAAAATCCTGGTATACCGCGAAAACATCGATCATATCATAGGATATGTGCACTCATTCGAGCTATTCAAAAAGCCTGAAATGATTCAACACATTCTTCGTCCCGTTGAGATTGTTCCCGAACCAATGCCTGCAAATGAAATCTTAGAAACCTTTATTAAGAATAAGAAAAGCATTGCGGTAGTGGTGGATGAATATGGCGGTACAGCCGGAATCGTGACAATGGAAGATATCGTGGAGGAAATTTTTGGAGAAATCGAAGACGAGCACGATAAAGAAGAGACAACTGAAAAAATAATTGATGAAAGGAATTTTGAGTTCTCGGCTCGACTTGACATTGACTATTTGAACGAAAAATACAATCTTGGGCTTCCTGAGAACAATGAAGAGTATGATACTTTAGGTGGATTATTACTTCACATTTATGAAGACATCCCGGAGGAGGGAGATATAATTGAGCATGAGAACTTTACTTTCGTTGCCTCAAAAGTGAGTGAAACCAAGATCGAATTGGTCAAAATCACACTCGCTTAAACTTAACTAACTGACAATCAGTCAAGCACAAACTATCCATTCTATTTGCGTTTCTGTCAGCATTTTACGATATTCGCAGCCCTAATTTTTATTAAAAGCTAGACCTTATTATGGCAATGATCGAAAAAATCAGAAATCAAAGATGGCTTCTGATCGTAGTAGTGGGTGTCAGCCTTCTGGGCTTCCTCATCAATGGCGCTGTTTTGAAATGGATTCAAGGCGGTAATTCCGACATCGGAGAAATCAACGGCGAAACCATTACCGCAACGGAATGGATGGCGGCTATTGACGAGCAAAAACTATTGTTTAATTACAATGGTAACGAAACTGGATTGAGCAACGACACTTGGAACAATTTAGTAGAATCAAAACTTCTTTCGGGTCAATTCGAAGAACTTGGTCTATCAGTTTCTGACGAAGAGTATGATGAAATTCTTTTCGGAGAAATGACATCACCATACGTACGTCAAGTGATCTACCAAGGTCAAGTGGATTCCACGAAGCGTAATTCGTTAAGAACAAACTTTGATGGTATGCCAGCGAATATTGCTACTGGTTACAAAAACCTGATCAGCTTCAAGCGTATGAAAGAAAAGTACGATTTGATGGTGAAAAAAGGACAGTATGCAAACAACCTTGATGGTAAGTGGGCGTTCAAACAAGCATCAGATAAAATGTCTCTTTCTTATGTAGTTAAAACTTATGCTGAGATTCCTGATAGTACAGTGACTGTAACAGAAAGCGATATTCGTGACTATTATAACAAGCACAAGAACGATCGTGAATACAAGCAAGAGTCTAGTCGTTCTGTTGAGTATATCAAGTTCCCTGTTCGTGCTTCAGCAATGGACAGTACCACTTTGAAGGCTCAGCTAGCTGACTTGTCTGAGTCATTTAGAACATCTAAAGGAGACTCTGCATTTGCTGCAGAAAATGCGAATACTCCAGCGAAAGCTTTTGGTAAATATCACGCTGGTAGTTTCCCTGAGCCATACAATACTCAAGTGACTTCTGATTCTCTTGGAAAAATCATTGGACCATTTGTACACAATAATGCTTATTGCATTGCAAAAGTTTCGAATCGTATCAGCCAACTTGATTCGGTTCGCGCTCGCCACATCCTAGTTAAAGCTGATCGTAAAATACCAGCTGAATTGGCTACAGCTCGCGCAAAGGCTGACTCCATTAAAAATGTAATTGCTAAAGAAAATAATTTCGAAGCAATGGCTGCTCAATATGGTACCGACGGAACTAAAAACTCTGGTGGTGATCTTAATTGGTTCGGTAAAGGGGCAATGGTGAAGGAATTCGAAGATGCTGCTTTTTCTGGTGCTAAAGGTGCATTGCAAATTGTAGTAACTGACTTTGGTGTTCACGTTTTAGAAGTAACCGACCAAAAATATGCAGTTGCTAAAGTTGCTATAGTTGACCGTCGTATTGAACCAAGTTCTGGTACTAGAAAAGATGCTTACCGATTGGCAAGTGATTTCTCATTGAACTTTGCGGACACTGCCTCTTTCAGAGCTGCAGCGGACACATTGAATGGTGGTACAGTAGTAACTCCAGCCAAAAACATCAAAGCGAATGCGACTAACATTCCTGGTCTAGCAAACGGAGGAACTGTTGTTTCTTGGGCATATGGCGCAGAACTAGGTGAAGTTTCACAACCAATGATGATTGACAACGATTATATCATTGCTGCATTGACTGAGATTAAAGAGCGTGGCGTTCCAACTTTGGAAAACGTTTACGACAAAATGAAAGCTGAAGCAATCAAAGAAAAGAAAGCTGAGAAGTATATGGCTATGATGGCACAGGGTTCACTTGCTGAAATCGCTACAGCTGTAGGTTCAACAGTGAAGACTGCTGCTGATTTGACTTTGAAAGCAACAAACATTCCTGGCAGTGGAGTTAACGCTCAAGAATATGAAGTAATAGGTATCGCTTTCGGTATGAAGAAAGATTTCGTTTCTTCTCCAATCAAAGGAAAAGGCGGTGTTTACGTTCTTCAAAAAACTTCTGATATTGTAGAAGGAGTGAGTGAAGACAATTACACTAAAGATCGTGAAACACTTGCTACAAGCGTTCAAAACAAAGCGGCTAATGCGGTATTCAACTCTTTCAAAGAAGAAGGTGATATCGAAGACAACCGTTACGAAAGAAGATAATATCTTACAGATAGAAAAAAAACCTCGTCAATGACGAGGTTTTTTTTTGACCATTTTTTTTATGGAAGTAATATCGAACTATCACCATAACTCAGAAATTTGAATCCTGTGTTCTTAGCATGAGCGTAAATATCTCTCCATTTGTCGCCTACCATAGCCGACACCAATAAAATCAAAGTACTCTTGGGTAAGTGGAAATTTGTAATGAGCCCTTGTGCAATTCTAAATTCATAGCCTGGAGCAATCAATACAGATGTCACGCCAGAGAGTTGGTACAACCCCATTTTTTCACAATAACTCAAAATTGCCTCTAAAGATTCTTGCTTTGAATAATGCTGTGGCAATTCGTAGGGTTCCCATTGTCCGACACTTACGGTTTTTTCATCATTAGAGGCACCAACAAGCAATTTCACTCCAATCCAATACAAAGACTCTATTGTTCGCATCGAAGTTGTGCCTACGGGTATTATGCGGCCTTGAGCGCTAATGAGTTTAGCTATTAGCTCCGTGCTAACAGAGAAAACCTCTCCGTGCATTTCATGACCTTCCATCGTTGGCGCGCTAACAGGCTTAAAAGTGCCGCTACCCACATGAAGTGTTATTCTTTCAGATTGTACACCTTTCTTACTCAATATGTCCAATACTTCAGGAGTAAAGTGCAAGCCAGCAGTAGGGGCAGCCACAGAACCTTCCAATCTTGCAAAAACAGTTTGATAACGATCGTAATCCTCTGCGTCAGCCTTTCTTTCAAAGTATGGAGGTAAGGGGAGCTCCCCTATTTCACTAAGTAATTCTGAGAATGAAATCGAAGAATTATTCCAAGAAAATTTGATTTGAAAAGTTCCCCCATCACTTCCGAGTTTTTCTGCAAATAGCTCAAAAGGATTATTGCCTATCAATATGCTTCTAACAAGAGGACCATCTTTCCATTTTTTAGCTCCACCAACTAGCGCCTCCCAAACCACTTCAGAGCGTTGATCCATAGCTTTTGCATGATCCATATTGCTTGGTTGTAGGAGAAAAATTTCAATTTCTCCGCCTGTGCTTTTTTTGAAATGAATACGTGCAGGGATGACTTTTGTCTCATTCAAAAGCAGAAGATCATTCTGATGTAAAACTGAACCAATATTGGAAAAAATACCATCTGAAATGACGCCGTTTTGATAGATTAAAAGACGTGCGTCTTCCCTATTCTTTCTAGGAAATTTCGCGATGTATTCATCTGGTAGATCGTAGTTATAATCTTCGATTGAAATAGTACTGGGATGATTCATGCTGCGAAGCTACACAAATCGGTACTATACAAAAAAATCGAAGCTGGACGTTTCCAGCTTCAATTCTAAACCTTAACTAAAACTAACTATACTATCTGATGCATCTCTGAAGGATGCTTCATTGTGTGTTACTTACTTTTTTGTGTAAGCTCGAGGCTTACCTCAGTATCATAAATCCGAACGATTAATTCTCAAATTATTTTGCGAAAGTACTCTGCGCACTGCGCCAAATTTTGCCAAAAAACTTTATTAGTGGATTTCTTTCAAGGTCACTTTCATATTCTCACCTATCGAGAAATCGAGGCCAAATGGGGCACACACCACTGTTAGTGTTTCCTCCAAATTCAGATTCCCAAACTGTCCTGAATATTTTTTTCCATCCAAACTTGGGTGCTCGATTGACACATTGTATTGTCTTTCGATTTCTGCTATTACATTTTCCAAAGGTTCTTCTTCAAAAACAAATTGACCTTCAATCCAACTGCTTCCTTTGTGAGATGCAGTGCTCTGTGTCAATTTACCTTCGTTCAGAGAGGCTTGAAGTCCAGGTGTAATAATCACTTCCGACTTACCGCTTGTTACAAGCACTCGACCGGTTTCGCAGATGACGTCAAAATTTTCGGGGCGTGCAGAAACGTTGAATGATGTTCCAAGCACTTGAACTTCACCGTATTTGGTAAATACTTTAAAGCGGCATC
>JBJOKO010000227.1:0-4778 GCA_046046035.1 Bacteroidota bacterium
GGATTCTGCTTTTTCATTTCCTCAATCACTGGTCGACCTTGCTCAAACTCACCCAATGATGCGGCATGGAACCATACAACGCGACCAGGATTTGATTTTCGCCAATTTTCTAATTTTTGAAAAACTCCAACACGTCCATCAATCCAAAGTTTAGCCTTTGCATTGAATGGGGATACTAACCGAATAATCAGTGAGTAAAGAAAAATACCAAAATTGTAAAGCGAATGATTCAAGTGCTTAGTTGTAATAGTACTCGTCTGGAATTCTAGAGTATAAATGTACTACCCATCCTACACGAATCCCCAAGAGTGCATCAAAACGTTTACTATTATCTGCTACTCCGGTATCAAAATTCAATGTTCTTCTTCCTTGTGTAAATCCTTGGTATGCTTCAACACCGGCAATGAAATTGACCATTTTATTGGTGCTCATTAAATAATAACCAAGAAATTCATAAGTGGTTAATCCGTTCGTGAGTCTATCGTATCCTTTGAGATAATCACCTTCCAAAAAACGAATCTCGTTTTCTTGATGTTCTATTCGAATCTTATGTTGTAAAAATCCAACTCCACCCATCACAAGCAGACCACTATTTCGATTTGGGCCTAGTGCATTGAAAATGTATCCACCGTTTGCTGTAACAGAAAAGCCTCTTTCTTGAATGTAGATCTTTGCGATTTGACCTTGATCGTCGAGTATCTCATAATTGTCGGTGTACAAATTAGAAAGCAGGCCTGGCTCGGTTACACGCTTTCCAAAAAAATAGGTTCCTTGAACTCCATAGTACCAATTCGTCTTGCTCTTAATGTGAAAACCCATTCCAAGTCCTCCGTTGTTGCCAAAACGCTCAGCCATATCTCCTCCCGGAGTGTGGTAAGCATAACTAATTGTGACATGCGGATTGAAAAGAGCTGAGTCGCGAACTTGAAATTGCCCCTTGGAAATCAAGGGTAACACCATGATACTTATAAGAAATAGTAGATACTTCATATGGCAAAGAAACGGGTTGAATGCAGAACTGTCAAATTATTGTTGTGGACTACCGTTTGAAAAATAGGATTAATCTCAGTTCAAATCACTTTTCTGTTCGGCTCTAAATCTTACTTTTGGGCAAAATTGATATATGAACACGATCCACATGGTTGACCTCAAAGGTCAATACGAGAAAATTCAATCTGAAATCGACAACGCAGTTCTTAATACTATTCGTTCTACAGCTTTTATAGGTGGTCCAGAAGTAAAATCTTTTCAAGAAGAATTGGAAAGATATCTAGACGTTAAACACGTTATCCCTTGCGCCAACGGTACAGATGCCCTGCAAATCGCGATGATGGCACTCGAACTTCAACCAGGTGATGAGGTTATTACAGCAGCCTTCACATACGTGGCAACGGCTGAAGTGATCGCTCTGCTCAAACTTACTCCAGTGCTCGTAGATGTTGATCCAAACACGTTCAATATTGATCTTGCCGCAATTGAAAGAGCAATTACTCCTAAAACAAAGGCAATAGTTCCTGTTCATCTTTTTGGACAATGCGCAGATATGGAGCCTATTTTGGCTTTAGCAAAAAAACACAACTTGTATGTGATTGAAGATACCGCGCAAGCTATAGGCGCAAAATACACCTTCAGCGATGGTCGTGTAGTATCTGCCGGCTGCATGGGTGATATTGGAGCAACAAGTTTTTTCCCTTCGAAAAATCTCGGATGCTATGGTGATGGGGGAGCCTTATTCACCAATGATGATGAGTTGGCAAAAAAGATGAGAATGATCGCGAACCATGGACAAGTAGTAAGATACTATCATGACGTGATTGGAGTAAATTCTCGCCTAGACGCGATACAAGCGGCCATACTCAGAGTAAAACTTCGCTATCTCGATGCGTATTCTGAATCAAGAAATAAAGCCGCAGCTTTCTACGACCAAGCATTCGCAAGCACTGAGCAATTGACAACTCCTGCACGTGCTAAAAATACAACTCACGTTTTTCATCAGTATACACTAATTTCGGAAGGAGTTGATCGTGCTGGTTTGATTGAGTTTTTAGCGGGTAGAGGTATTCCTTCAATGATTTATTATCCAGTTCCACTGCATCTTCAAAAAGCTTTTGGAAGTCATTACAAAGAAGGTGATTTCCCGATAACAGAAGACCTTTGCAAAAAGGTGTTTTCTTTGCCAATGCATACAGAACTCAACGACGAAGAATTGGATTTTATCACAGCATCAGTTAAAGAATTTATTTCAAAATAATAGAAATGAAAAACATCAAACTAATCATCGCCTTCTTGCTTTGCACCTTTGCAGCAAGCGCTCAATTGTACACAAATCAAGCGGAACTTCTTCTGGGCAGACAGGGCCATTCTGTGGCGGTTCTGGACCAATGGGTGTCGAGTTATGAAGAAAGCAATTTCGTAATCAGCGGAGGATTTGATGGTAGTTTGGTGACAACGGCCTGCGAATGGAATGGAGAATTTTATGATATGAATTTCCCCCGTATTGATCACACTTCAAATGCTTACAACGGCACCAAGGTGCTTATAACCGGCGGATATGATGGGGTTGGAACAAACTATGAAAGCACTGAAATTTTCGACACTGCAACAGAAGAATTCACTGCCGGACCTGATATGCTTTCTCCAAGAAGTTACCATCGCTCAATTCAGATGAATGATGGAAATATCCTTATCACTGGTGGTTTTGATGGAACTAATTATTTGTCTTCTTGTGAAATATTCAACACAAGTACAGAGCAATTCACAGCGATTCAAAGCATGAACTATGCGAGAAGTTCACATAGCATTTGTGTACTTCCGAATGGAAATGTAGTTGTTACAGGCGGTTACAATCCTGCATACAATTTTCAAATGGTTGAATGTGAAATGTACAATCCATTTACTGAGCAATGGACTATCCTTCCTGATCTAGCATACGGTCGCGACAATCACGCTTCAACAGCAGTTGGCGAAAGAGTGTACGTTTCAGGTGGCCGTGAATACAACAGTTCTCTAAACCTTTTCCAAGGGCGCACACAAGTGGAATATTTGGATATCAACGGAACAGAATGGGTTTATGCAGGTGATACACAGCACCCTCATTCTTACCATGAAATGATATTGCAAAGAATTAATCAAGCGTTTGCTCTGCTTGTCATACCTGGTGGTGTTGATCATACTGGAATTGAAGTGGATTTTACATACTCAGACAGTGAATTCTCAACGTTTTCATTGGGTGCTACTTCTATCGCTTGGCAGGATGTAAACTGGGGCGTTGGTGGCGCTGGTAATACGGTGGATGGTAGATATGACTATGCTGTAGGTTATTATTTTGAATCTACTGGAATCGATGGATTCAATCGTGAAATTGCAGTTTTCGGTGGTCTAAATGCATTAGGAGATGTAATGGAAACTGGCATTTATTATGGCGATATTCTATCGGTTGAAAATATCGAGAATACTGACCTCACTATTTATCCTCAGCCTTGTGAGAATCAATGTCGCATTCAAATGAAAGTGGCCGATCAATACTCTTTTTCATTGATCGATGCACAAGGCAAAGAGGTAATGAAAAAGAATTTTGCCGGCCAATCTTTCACTGTTGAAAATTTGAATGCAGGTATTTATTTCTACACTATCAACTCTGATCAAAATTCATATTCTGGAAAATTGATTGCTCAATAAGCAATTCGTTTTTTTAGAATTCTACTCTGTAGCTTAAAACTGGTATCAAAGGCACCATGAACCATTCCTTAATGGTCGCGGTGTTTTTGTCGTAGTAGTAACCTCCAATATTCTTGTTGTTGGTTGCATTCTGCAAATCCAATGAAAGTGTATTGGTAGAATGAAGTTTATTGCGTTTCAAGCTAAAGCGAATATCTGTGCGGAAGTAGTCTTTCGTTTGCAGACTCCATGCTTGGCTCTCATTGTAAACCTCTTCACCACTTGCAATGGATTCATCCAAATTGATAGGAGTTCTACGCTGTCCTCCAGTATAAATTGCGCGGATGTTGAATCCGAATACGCGGTTCTTTTCAACGCTGCCAACTTTCCATTCTTTTCCTGCGCTGAAAGTCATTGCCTTGCCCAGATTGTATCTCGTGTCTCTCCATTCGCCATCAAGGGCTTTGTATTTTGATTCAAATACAGAAGCTGACAATAAGAAGTACATATTATTCGAAGTGAATTTTTCGACAGTCAATTCTGCACCATAATTTTTGCCTTGACCTTGATTCACCAAAGCATAAGTGATGTAATTGTCTTGCATGTTTAATGTAGAAACAGTTGATGTCACATCGTCTTGAACTGCCACATTATACAACTGCTGGTAGTATGTTTCAACCTTCGCGTGCAAGTGCTTGTTGATGGTATGATCATACCCCAATACGATGTGATGCGCTTTATTGAAATCCAATTTTTCGTTTGGCTTATAAGATGTTCCATCGCTGTTTTCAACTAAAGCATGGTACACTCCAATGGGTTGAATTTGACTGTGCAGTCCGTAACCTAAACTGATATTGTTTTTCGGGTTGTATTGGTACTTCAACGCTGCACGAGGCTCTACACTAATGCGGTTATTCTCTTTCATATAAAGGGAATGAACACCTCCTATAAATGTAAGTTTCTCAGAAATTCGAGTCTTCCATTGTGAGAACGCCTGCACGGTATGCGAATGGTCTTTTGCATCAAGTTGTGTCTGCATTCTATCTAAATCATCGCTATACATTTTTTGAAATAAATCAAAAGAAATTCGATTCAGATAGATCCCCGAACGAATATTGTTT
>JBJOKO010000228.1:0-4769 GCA_046046035.1 Bacteroidota bacterium
GACGTAATTATGAAAGTGGCTCCTCCAAGTTTGGAAGAGATTGCACTAATGCCCGGCAAGCAAACTTTGATCTCCGCAGTGCACATTCCAGTGCAGAAGGCAGAAAATTTCAAAATGCTAGCTGCGAAGAAAATCACAGCAATCGCGTGGGACTTTATTCGCGACGAAACCGATATCTTCCCTGTCGTTCGTGCTATGGGGGAAATCGCTGGAAATACTTCCGTGCTCATTGCTGCCGAGTATCTTAGTCATAGCCAAGGCGGACAAGGACTTATGTTTGGCGGAATCTCCGGTGTAAAACCAACCGAAGTTGTGATCATTGGCGCTGGAACTGTTGCTGAATTTGCCGCTAGAGCTGCTATTGGACTAGGAGCTTCTGTAAAAATATTTGACAATAGCATTTATCGCCTTCGAAGAATTCAAAACGACTTAGGCACGCGACTTTGGACTTCTACAATTCAACCACATGAATTGGCGACTGCTCTAAGTACCGCAGATGTTGCCATTGGAGCCATGCACACTTCTAAAAGTCGCACTCCAATTATCGTTAGCGAAGACATGGTAAGTGGAATGAAATACGGTTCCGTTATCGTAGACATTAGTATCGACCAAGGTGGATGTTTTGAAACATCACGCGTTACAACGCATGACAAGCCCGTATTTAAAGAACATGGCGTAATTCACTATTGTGTTCCAAACATTGCCTCAAGGGTGTCTAGAACAGCGTCATACGCGCTCTCTAACATCTTCGCTCCTATTCTATTAAGTATAGGAGACGAGGGCGGAATAGCGAACTTGGTAAAAAATTCTGAAGGATTCCAACACGGAGTGTACATGTACAACGGCACCATCACCCATGAAGGTGTGGCAAGCATGTTTGACTTGTCTTGGAAACCGCTAAAACTGCTGATTGCAGCTTTCTAATTAGCCTCTAACCTTAGCACCAAGCTTTTCATCCAAAGCCTTGCGCACTCTATCCATGGCAGAATCCACTTGCTGATCTGTCATCGTCTTTGTGCTGTCTTGTAGAATGAAACTCACTGCATAAGATTTCTTGCCTTCTTCCAAATTCTTTCCTTCGTACACATCGAATAGCCCCACTTGACGAAGAAGTTTTCTTTCTGCATCAAATGAAATTTTCTCGATATCCGCGAAGCGAACGCTCTTATCCATCAACAAACTCAAGTCGCGACGAACAGGAGGGAATTTTTCAGCTGGTTTATACTGAACCGCATTCTTTGGCAATAATGAAATGAGGTTTTCCCAATTCAATTCAGCATAAAGAACGGCTTGTTTGATATCAAACGCTTTTTGAATTTTTGCATCTAGTACACCCAAACGTGCAACCACTTTTTTACCTAAAGCATATTGCAAACCATCGCTCCACTGAGCAGTAGTTGTTGATGTGCAAGACCAACCATTGATTCCAGCGATACGTAGAATATTCTCCACAGATGATTTCAAATCTGCAAAAGAAACAGCATCATTAGATGTATTCCACGATTCAGGATTTCTTCTACCGCTGAGCCAAATGCCCAACATCATATTCTCAACATACTTTCCTTCTACTTTGCGATATGTCTTTCCAAATTCAAACAAACGCAAGTCAGGATTTTTGTGATTTTGATTCAATTCAATACTTTCAAGACCTCCGAAAAGCAGCGATTGACGCATGATTCCTAAGTCTTGACTCAAAGGATTTAAAAGTTCAACAGCATTATCTTTTAAGTATCCTTCTTCATCCAAAATCTCAGCATACTTCGCTTTAGTAAGCGACATACACATGATTTCATTGAAGCCACTTGCAGCTAAGAAATCAGAAACTTTGTTTTGAATTTTTTCTGGATCAGGCTTTGGAGCAAATGAAAGCGAGCTATTAAGTCCTTTAGGAAAATCAATATTGTTGTATCCGTAGATGCGTAAAATATCTTCTACAACATCTGCCTCACGGGTAACATCAGCTCTGTAATGAGGAACATTCAATGAAAGTTCTTCAGCAGTTTCGCTCGCAATTGTAATTTCTAAATCAGACAAAATTTGCTTCACACGATCACGCGGAATCTCTTGTCCAATGAGGCGATTGCAATTTGCCCATTTGAATTTCACTTCTTCTTTAGAAAGTGGATTTGGGTATACATCAATCACTTTCGAAGAAACTTCTCCACCTGCACTTTCCAAAATAAATTGGATCGCACGTTTCAAAGCCCACAAAGTAATTTCTGGATCTGCTCCTCTTTCAAAACGGAAAGAAGCGTCCGTATGTAGTCCGTGGCGGCGTGCAGTCTTGCGCACTACCACTGGATTGAAATAAGCACTTTCAAGGAAAATAGAAGTTGTAGAATCTGTCACTCCACTTTCCAAACCACCAAATACACCAGCGATACACATTGGTTTGTCGCTGTCGCAAATCATCAAATCTTCTGAAGTCAATTTGCGTTCCACTCCATCGAGAGTAGTGAATGATTCGCCATCTTTTCCGCGGCGAACAACTACTTTTCGTCCACCGATTTTATCTGCATCAAATGCGTGCAGAGGTTGACCAATTTCATGTTGAATGTAATTGGTGATGTCAACAATATTATTGATTGGTCTCAATCCGATAGTTGCAAGACGCTCTTGCATCCATTTTGGAGATGGACCAACTTTTACACCTGTAATGGTTACACCAGCATAACGCGGAGCTGCTTCTGAATCGAGCACTTCCACAACCACAGGAGCTTTTTCATTTTCATTAATAGAAATTAATTCAGGCTTCGACAAAGAGAATTCATGTCTTTCAATGCCTTCCATATTTCGCAATGCAGCGGCTAAGTCACGTGCTACACCGTAATGAGAAAATGCGTCTGTTCTATTTGGCGTTAAACCAATTTCAAGACAATAATCTGTTTTAATATCAAGTTGAGTCGCTGCCGCAGTTCCAGGAACTGCTGCTGCATCCAAAACAATGATTCCACCGTGATCACCACCGAGACCGAGTTCATCTTCAGCGCAAATCATACCGATAGATTCAGCGCCTCGAATTTTACTTTTCTTAATCGTAAAAGATTCTCCACCTGATGGGTAAAGTGTTGTGCCAACAGTGGCAACCAATACCTTTTGCCCAGCTTCAACGTTTGGTGCACCACATACAATTTGTACAGGCTCACCTTCACCAAGATTTACGGTTGTAATGCGCAAGCGATCAGCATCGGGATGCTTTTCGCAAGTCAATACCTCTCCTACAACCACGCCTTTTAGACCACCAGGAATGGTTTCCACTTTATCAATTCCTTCTACTTCCAAACCAATCGCGGTCAATACTTCTCCGATTTGTTCAGGAGTAAGATCGCATGCGATATAGTCTTTTAACCAATTGTAAGAGATTTTCATAAACTTGATTTAATCACGCAAATATAAACACGGAGTATTAACGGTAGATTTCAACCTTTCTGAAGTCTTGATTAGCCGAGGCTCTATACATTCCTTCTGAATTAAATGGCAAACAAATATTTCCTTGATTGTCGACAGCGATCAATCCACCTTCTCCACCAAATTTCACTAGCTTGTCATTGACTACAAATTCACAAGCTTCTTTCAAGCTCATTCCTTTGTACTCCATCAAACAAGAAATATCATACGCCACAACGGCACGAATAAAGAATTCGCCATGTCCAGTGCAGGAGATTGCGCAAGTATTATTATTTGCATACGTACCAGCACCAATCACAGGACTATCACCCACTCTACCCCAACGTTTGTTTGTCATTCCTCCTGTTGATGTAGAAGCGGCAAGATTTCCTTGTGCATCAAGAGCCACGGCTCCCACCGTTCCAAACTTTTTATCAATCGTGTGATCTAGTTGGTAGGTGTCTTCATCTTTTACATCAAGCCATTGTTTGTGTCGGAAATCATCATGAAAATATTCATTCGTTTCAAAAGGAATATTTTGAAAACGAGCAAACTCTTCTGCTTGTGCTCCACAGAGAAAAACGTGACCGCTTTTTTCCATGATAGCTCTACAAAGAGACACTGGATTTTTCACATTCGAAATACCGCTAACTGCACCAGCATCCAACGTCTTTCCCCACATGATCGAAGCATCCATTTCATGCGTTCCGTTGTGTGTAAAAACAGCACCACGTCCAGCATTAAAAAGACTATTATTTTCTAAAGAAATAACAGACTGCTCAACTGCATCAAGAGCGCTTCCACCGCGGCGAAGAACATCTTCACCTGCAGCCAAGGCATCTGACAAACCTTGAGTGTAAAGAACTTCTTTCTCCGGCGTCATCAACGCTCGAGTAATCGTCCCCGCACCACCATGTATTGCTATTGAGTATTTCATTGTTTTGGCTGTTGGCTATTGGCCGTTGGCTATTGGCTGTTGGCTATTGGCTGTTAGCTGTTAGCTTTTTGGTATTTAGTAATTAGTAACCAGAACTAGTCGTTAGTTACCAGTCCCGCTTCGAACTTGTGTTCTTTGACGTGATATAGGTTTCCGTGTACTAGGATGTGAACTCTAAGGTTCTCAACAGAGATGGGAGTTCCCATACCAACTTCGGTGATATTCGAGTGACTAATATCGCGGCCGTCGATAATAACAACGGCGCCACTTCCAATTACTTCAATATGATTTGAACCTGTAACTATAACGCCAGTATCTTCTCCCAATCCGATTCCTGTGCAAGAAGGATTGCTCGAAACTGCCTGTGCCAAGCGATTAAATCGACCACGCTTATCAAAGTGTGAATCAATGATTACATCTGGCATAAATGCGAGGCCTGTAGTAA
>JBJOKO010000229.1:0-4740 GCA_046046035.1 Bacteroidota bacterium
CGTGAGCCATCACATTGAGAATAAGAATTGATGCTCAATAATAGCGCTCCCGCTAGAATGTAGTAGAGTTTGGTCATAAGGTTTTGTTTGCTGAAATATAGCAAATATTAGTGATACAAAAAAAAACGTCCCGCTAAAAAGCGGGACGTTTTCAATATTGTAACTAACTAATATTAGAAAGTCAAAGCAGAAGCAAAGTTGCGGAACTCAAGATCTTTTTTCGCCTTGTTAGCCAAAGAAGAATCTTTTTGAACTGCAGACTTCAAGTTTGAAGCTACACCAGCAGCATCATTGCTACGAGCGCAGATTACAGCACGAAGGTAGTCAGCAAGAGCTGAAGTATCGTTGCTTGCATTCATATCTGCATCAGCACCACCGTTGTCTTTGTTCAACAATTTAGCAAGAGCAGTATTGAAAGTCTTGTATGAAGACATGTTGCTAACAGCGCTAGCATAGTCACCATTTTGGATATCGATAAGACCTTTGTTGTATTTCGCTTCGTTAGTGTTGCTAGCGTTCAAGTATTTCAATGCACCAGCACGATCACCTTTCAAACGGGTTACAGCACCCATGTTGCAATTTGTCTCAGCAGTTTTTGCTTTGTTGTATGCAGCATTGAATTTAGCTTCAGCGTCAGCAACTTTGTTTTGGTTATACAAGATAACACCAAGGTTGTTAGATGCACGGAAGTCAGCGTCAGCTTTTTTCTCAGCCTCAGCATAAATTGAAGCTTTAGTGCTCATGTCTTCAGTAAGAAGAGCAGCAGTCATCAATTCTTCGTATTTCAAGCTAGAAGGATTTGACTTTCCAATAGCTATCAATTCAGCATCAGTGTATCCATTCAAATCGTAGTTGATCACAACAGTGCAACGACGAAGTGAAGGGAAGATGTCTTTTTGAATCTCAGTGTAAGTTTTGCTGATGTTCTTGATCTCTTGCTCACGAGCAGCCAGATCAGAAGTCTTTTGAAGAATACGAACGATAATTTCGCGGTCTTCAATTGCAGAAGCTTCCATTGCTGTGCGGAAACCATCCCAGTCTTCACCTTTAGCAGTAACAGACATCATCTTATTGTAAGTAGTGTCCATTTTCGCTTTTTTCAACATGCTTTGGAAAGCAGCTTTTCCTGCATCAGCACGTTCAGTAGCAAGATTGTCATTCAAGAAAATTTCACCTTCTGGAGATGCATAAGCTACGAATTCGATGTTTTTGATAACAATCTTTGGGTTAGCAGCCACTTCAGCTTGAAGGAAAGTAACCAAAGCATTGATGTCTTCTTGTTTCAATTCAGCTGGCTTCAAGTTTGAAGAGTTGTAATCGAAGTTTAGTTCTGCTTTCTTAGAGAAAGAAGTAACACGAATGTATTTGTCGTCTTTGTTAGAAACCACTTTATCGTCACCTTTGATAAGGTAAGGAGTAGTGATTACACCAGTTCCGATTTTATAAGGATCGAAATCAGCTACTTTAGAACCTTTTGATCCGTGGATCTTAAGGTAAAGTGAACTTGTATCCATTCCTGGAACGAAAGCAATTTTGTCTGTGTAAGAAAAACCTTTACCAGTTTTGAATGGAACTTTCTCATAGTTACCTGCAGCTTGTTCGCCTTGGAAACCTTTCATTTCGAATTTAGCTTCGCCACCTTCGTAAACTAGAACAGGAGTTGCTTCAACAACAACCTTCTTATGAAAGTATTTTTCTGGGAATTTTCCATTGATAGAAAGTTGAATGCTATCGCCATGTACTTCAAGAGGTTCTGGCGTTGCTGTAGCACCTAGATCAGCTATGTGCTTTTCCATTTTTCCTAGACCGCCGCATGCCGCGAGCGTCAGAACAGACATTACTGCTACGATTGCTACGTAGAAGCTATTCTTTTTCATGTTCAATTGATTTAAAAAGGGTTTTAAGTAATAAAATGCGTTGCAAAGCTAATCAATGCTAGGTGTTCTCAAAGAGATTTTTTACTCCCCTAACATTGTTTATTAACTATATAATCAAAAAAATTGTGAACAAAAGGTATAATTATTCAACCACCACGCCCATTGCACAGAATTTCTCGATGCGCAATTGTGTTCTCTTGTCAGTGTCCAAAGCACTTAATTCTTTGAGATGACGTAGGATTTCGCTCTTAACTGTTGCAAAAATCTCAGGTCTATTAGCATGAGCGCCACCAAGTGGTTCTTTAATAATCCCGTCAATCAACTTATTGCTGAACATATCATCTGCAGTAAGTTTCAATGCTTTTGACGCTGTAATCTTGTGATCCCAACTTCTCCAAAGAATTGAAGAGCATGATTCTGGTGAAATAACTGAATACCAAGTGTTTTCGAGCATAAGCACTTTGTCGCCAATGCCAATTCCTAAAGCTCCACCAGAAGCACCTTCGCCAATGATAATGCAGATTACAGGAACTTTCAACTTCATCATTTCAAACAAGTTACGAGCAATTGCTTCCCCTTGTCCTCTCTCTTCAGCCTCCAAACCAGGATATGCGCCTGGAGTATCAATAAATGTAACAATTGGCTTGTTGAATTTCTCTGCCAATTTCATTAATCTCAATGCCTTACGATATCCTTCAGGATTGGCCATTCCGAAGTTTCTGTACTGACGCATTTTGGTATTAATACCTTTTTGCTGTCCAATAAACATAACGCTCTGACCATCAAGCATACCGAATCCGCCGACCATAGCTTTGTCATCTTTCACTGTGCGGTCACCATGAAGTTCAATCCACTGGTTATCAGTAATTGCTTCAATATATTGGATGGTATAGGGACGATCAGGGTGGCGACTAACTTGTACGCGTTGCCAAGCATCTAAATTGCTGTAAATCTCGTTTGTCTTTTCTTTCACTGCTCTTTCCAAGTCAGCGATAGCATTCGACATATCCACCCCAGTCTTTTGTTCACTCTCTTTGAGCTTTTCGATTTGCTCGTTCAATTCCTTGATAGGGGCTTCAAATTCCAGATATGTTATCATGGTTTATTCCTTAGGGTTAGTAATAAAACAGGGGCGCAAATTAGCTAAATTCTCATCACTTCCCCTCAAGAAAACGACGAAGACTGCCAATTGCCTTACCCCGGTGGCTCAAAATGTTCTTTTCTTCAATCGACATTTCAGCGAAAGAACGACTATTATCCAATGGAACAAAAAGAGAATCGTAACCAAATCCACCATTGCCCTTTTCTTCTCTCAGTATTTTGCCATCGACGATTCCTTCAAACATAGTCTCCTTTCCTCCTATTATTAAACAGATTACTGTCCTAAAACGAGCTCTTCGATCAAGCTCAGATTGCATGTCGTGTATTAACTTCTTTCTATTGTCTTCATTACTTCTTTGCTCTCCCGCAAAACGCGCAGAATGCACGCCTGGCTTACCTCCAAGGGCTAAAACCTCTAGTCCTGTATCGTCAGCAAAACAGTCACATCCGAATTTTTCATAGATGTACCATGCCTTTTGACGAGCATTCCCTTCTAGAGTATCAGATGTTTCAGGCACATCCTCTGTGCAACCTATATCCTTCAAGCCTAGCAATTTAATACCACCTAGCTTAACAGATACTTCTTCCACTTTATTTGCATTTGCTGAGGCAAAAACCAACCCTTTCTTCATTTTAAAAATATTTTTTTATAACCTTTCCTGTGTGTGTGTAGTTGAACCTTTCTCGGAAAAAAAATTCGCGAGGACGATCCACTCTATTATCAAAGTGCTTTTTTAAATTTTCGATTTGAACATGAAAATTGGACTCGGCCCCTTCAATCATCAACACTACCTTTTCTCCCAATTGAATATCCTTAATTGATGTAATATAAAAATTGGCTTCAATAAATGCGTCTATCTCCAATTCCAATTTCTCTGGAATGACCTTAAGTCCTGCAGAATTGATGACACCATCTATTCTTCCTAAAAAACTAAAATGTGTTGAATCTATAAGCTCAACGATATCATTTGTTACAAAATTCTTTGCTTCTAAATGAGTTGCTTGAATACACAAACAACCTCGAGAATCCAACGAAAAATCAACTCCAGGCAATGCCTCAAAAACTTGAACACCGCTCTGAGTTTTTAATTCCGAAGCGGCAATGTGAGTCACTGTTTCTGTCATTCCGTAAGTGGCGAACACTCGATTTGTGCACTTCTTCAATTTCATCAAAAGTGAATTTGAAATAGCACCTCCCCCTAGTATTACTGTGGATATCGAGTTGAAACGATCGAACTGCTTTTCAACCAAATTTTCAGCCTGAAGTGGCGTAAATGCCGCAAAATCTATTTCGATTTCTGGAATGATTGGATTTGTGTTGTGATCTGTAATCACCAAGTTCCACTCATTAATAATCGATCGTAAAACCATCATTTTACCAGCAATGAAAGACAAAGGCAATGTGAGTAAAACCGTGGAGTTCGATTTAATTCCAAAGTAATCAGCCGTTAGTTTAGCCGAGCGTTCAATATCTTGTTTCGAAATTTCAATAGTCTTCGGAGCGCCCGTTGAGCCGCTAGAATTTGCAACAATATGATTTGAAGAACTATTCCATTCATCAATCAAATTCTTCAAATTAGAAAATTCTGAAAAATCAAATTGATCGATATGTTGACCGTTAATTTTCATTACAGAGAACAAATATCCTTGTTTAATTCTTCAACGTTATCAAACTCAAGATTTCCTTTGTTTACAATCCAAGCAGGGCTTAGATTATTTGAGTAGAGAGCACCTGTTCCAAGGCCTTGCTCAATCAAAACAT
>JBJOKO010000230.1:0-4729 GCA_046046035.1 Bacteroidota bacterium
TACCGATATAAGAGTTTTCTAACTTAATGGCGCTCATTTGCTGCTCGTAATCCGCCATCGCAAGTGTATCAGAATCCAAAGGCATTTGAACCTCTTGTTGGGCTTTTAAAAGCCTTTCTGACGGTCCGTAACTAGCAAGTGCCCACAGAACAATGGAAATCGCTAAAATGACTTTACCAGCATCAAAAACGAAAATTCGCACCTTTTCCCAAACAGAGATGAAAACATATTTCATCCTTGGCAATTTGTAAGAAGGTAATTCCAAAAGAAGAAAGCTTCTCTCCTTCGATTTTATCATCCAATTCATCACCATCGCTACGGCTAGCGCGGAGACAACTCCCAAAGCATACAACGCAAAAAGTACGAGTCCTTTCAAATTAAAAAAACCAAGCACTTCACCATCTGGAATTACTAATGCGATGAGAAGCATAAATACGGGGATTCGAGCAGAGCAACTCATCAACGGAGCCACCATAATGGTGATAATTCTATCCTTCCAGCTATTGATATTACGAGCTGCCATCACCCCCGGAATCGCACAAGCCACACTGCTCATAAGCGGAACAACACTCTTACCATTCAGTCCGAAAGGTCGAACCAATTTATCCATGATAAAGACCACTCTGGCCATGTAGCCGGTCTCTTCAAGTAATGAAACAAACAAGAATAACAATGCGATTTGTGGAACAAATACAACTACTCCACCGATACCTGGAATTATTCCTTCAGCGAGCAGATTTGTAAATACGCCTGGTGACAAACTTCCCTTCACATAGGAACTCAATTCACCGAAAGCGGTATCAATCAAATCCATCGGAATCGAAGCCAAATTGAAGATCACTTGAAATATCAATAACAAGATCCCCACGAATATCATGTACCCAAAGACTGGATGAACTAGCACCCTATCAAGCTTTGAGGTAAACGTATCTTCAGAGGCTTTAACACCCTTGACTTCTACCTTTTTAAGAATCTCTTTAATCTTGATATAACGATTTTCAGCGTCTTCCGCTTGACCGTTATTGTCTTGGATTAATGCCTCCAATTTGTCGTTTACAAAAACAGGATGATCGTGGGCAACAGAATAATTTCGAATAGCTAATTTCAATTCTTCAAGCCCCTCGCCTGTTCTGCCATTCATTTCGATAACAGGAGTGTTATTGAAATGACTTGAAAGTAATTTTTGATCAATAGTGATATCGCGTTTTTCTGCGATATCAGTCATTGAAAGAATTAGAATCAATGGGATTTTTAAATCATACAGTTGCGAAAAAAGCAAAAGGTTTCGTTCCAAATTGCTGGCATCCGCGACTACTAAAAGTATTTCAGGAAAATCCGGATTGTCTTTTTGAGTTAGCGTTTTAAAAACCACCTTCTCATCTCCTGATCTAGGAAAAACACTGTATGTCCCAGGCAAATCAATAACTTCAACTTTATGCGAATCCGTAAGGTTGAGATACCCTGATTTCTTATCTACTGTTACCCCAGGAAAATTCCCAACATGTTGATTGAGCCCAGTGAGTAAATTAAAAATTGAGGTTTTTCCTGTATTCGGGTTTCCGATTAGGGCAATCTTTTGAGGCAACATAGACATTAAGGAGATTAAGATTCAATCTGAACTTGATCTGCCTCGTCCTTTCTTAAAGAAAGAACATAGCCTTCAATGTCAATTGCTATGGGATCACCAAATGGAGCGCGGAAAAGGACTTTGACATGTTTGCCTTTGTACAAACCCATTTCGATGAGCTTGGCATAAAGGTCCCCTTTCAATACTGAAGTGATAGTGCCACTTTGGCCAGGTCTATATTGAGAAAGGTTGGTCTTCATGATTTCCTACCACAAAGAAACGCTAATCAGACCAATTCTAAATACCATAAAAAAGGTATTGTGAGAAAATAGTATTAGAATTCGAAAGTAACAGCCTCTCCACCTACCTCAATTTCCTTGTTTCCGTAGCCATACAACTGATTTTTAGAGCCATCAGAGTAATCTAGGATTAGGATTGGAGAAAACGTCCATTTGTCAGCTTGAGGTCCAGTAATCTGAACAGTGAATTTACCTTTCTTCAAATCACGTTTGTAAACAACATCTTCCCACTTAAGCTGAAAAGGTCCGTTATACGCGACTTTACCACTAAATTCTAGATCATCAGCATTGGTGAAGGAAGCCACCTTATTTCCGTTGATGTCCAACAAAGTAATTGTAACAGAGGTGCCCTTCATCTTTGGGTCACCTTTATCAGGACAGAAATATGTGATTTTAGCACTGCGCAAAACAGAACGTTCCACCTTAATGGCCAATTCTTTCGTAGTGGAACCATATTCATTTTCTGCCGACAAGGTATATGTTGTTGAAGACAATGGCGAAATGTTCATTTGCCATTTTGGAGCTTTTTCTCCTATGCTGTTGTCAAGATTAACTGATTTGGCTCCCAATACTTCCCAAGTCAATGCGATATGCTCGCCTTCTTCTGTTTCGGTATTTGAACTAATAAATTTCTTGATGTAAGGCTTTGGATGTGTTATTGGATTTAATGTCAATACTCTTACCAAATCGCCACAAACCACTTTTATAGAAACCATTCCATCATCCGTTCTGCCAAAAGATTGAAACATGAAATCACCAAGAAGAGTTACTTTCTTCGATTTGCCTCTAGAATTAAAAAATACAAGTGGAAGTGTAGGCAGCGCATTGCCTGTTCCCACTGTAATTTTATTTACTTTTTCTTTTAGTTCCGGACGAGCTCGCAAACCCATCAAAAACTCATGAGGATCAGCTGTTCTGTATATCACTAAATCGATATCACTATTTTGAAAAGTTCCTTCGATTTTTGCAATCATATCAGGAATAATACTCGACACATATTTCTCCAATTTCATTTTGAAAGGAGACTGTTGTTCAGAATAAAAATCAAATTCTCTTCTTAAAGATTCAACACCATTTCTCGTAGTTGGCAAATCGAAATATTCAAGAAGTTTATCCAAATCTAATCCCACCGAAGCATACAACGTTTTTGTGTATGGATAATCAGCTGAAGTTGCGTTAAACCAATTTGCAAATGATGCCGCCTTCAGCGAGTCTGCCGAACCTGGACGTAAATCAAACACATCGATTACAGCTGGCTTAATTACAATCGCAAAAGATTGCATCGACAGTATAAGTCCGAGAACTAAAGCGGATAAGCGAAACATGATCAGTAGTTTAATTTGACAGTAAATGTAATACTTCTTCCGTCAGAAGACCAAATACCAGGCCCAGGATACATCTGAGGACGCTTGGTGTAATATTTTGCATCCATGAAATTATTTACGGCAACTCCAAAAGTCAAATTCTTACTCATTTTATATTGACCAGCAAAGTCTAAAATGGAATAAGCAGGTACGATACCAATCGCTCCCGTCGCATCTGGTTTCACCGTATTTAAAGCATCACTATACGATTCGGCTGTGTAGCTATAAGTAATTGAAAGATCCAAGTTTTCAGAAGAAAATCTTATCCCATTTCTTGAAATGATTTGAGGCACACTCTCAACTTGATTTCCTGAAATATCAACATCTAAAGGTCCTGATGTAATTGCCGCATCAAGATATCGAGCGTTGGTGTAAGATGTTGCTGTGTGCAGATTGATCGAATAATTTTTACCAAAACGAAACTTGCGTTCCAAATAAAATTCCACACCTTGACTCACAGAATTTCCAATATTGGTTTTTAAAGTATGATAGCCACCAAGTGAATCATAGTTCACGATAGAGCCGATTCTATTTTCATAGAAAAGACTAAAGGCACTTACATCGAACGACCATTTCTGATTACCTCCTTTTACACCAATTTCAGAATTATAGCCATGTGAATCTTTGATGTTCAAATCTACAGTTTCGTAAGATGCACCAGATTGCAGATCCTTGAATGTCGCGGGACGATAGCATTGAGCAAATCCGCCATAAACATCAAAAAAATTGATCGGTTGATATAGAAATCCTGCACTTAGATTGATAAAGTTATGTTCGAGTTCATCACCAATATTCACATCACGGGCTAACAAAGATGTACCAGTAATCTTTGAACTACCAGACTCAAAACGCACACCAGTAGTAATCTTTAGTTTTCGCAATAACTGCAACTCATTTTCAATGAAGGCTGCCAAATTCTGTGAGTCATAATTCATATCGCGTTTAAAGGCAGTCCCTTCTTTTATGCTCAAATCATAATCAGAATTTGTGCTTCCTGTTCCCATTTGACGTCTACGCAATAGATTGTCAATCACCTGCACACCGCCAACTACGGAATGATCTTTTCCGAATGCACGATAATTTTGATGAACTTTGAATTCTGCTGTTTTTGAATCAAAGTCATCAATATCGACTCTACGTGCAGCAAATGCTCCCGTAGAACTTGAAATCGTATCCTGAACTGTGCTCGCCCCATCAAACATCACTGAACTTCGGTCACCATACAACCATGATGCATTCAAATAAACAGTGGTATTCTCAGATGGCGACCACTTCATTTTTAATGAAGGAATCGAAATGGTAGGACTGTAGTAGTTTCTTGAACGTGTTGATTGAGTTGGATCTGCAAGGAACATCGAGTCATTCAAAGGACCCGCAAGTTTGATCAAATAAGAAGATCTTGTCCATTCAAAATCGACACGAAATTTTGAATGTGGGTGAAAAGAAAGTCGCACCAATTCTCCTTGATTTTTAGACGATTCTTCATCACGATAGCCATC
>JBJOKO010000231.1:0-4723 GCA_046046035.1 Bacteroidota bacterium
AATGTCCACATTGCGGCGAATCTCACATGTTTGTCAACCCAAAGACATATTCATTGTCACAATTAGGGACCATGAAAAAAACATGTGATAAGTGTCAGACCAATTTCCAGCCTGAACCGGGCTTTTACTTCGGGGCAGCTTATGTAAGTTGGGCTTTGACTGTGGCTACTTGGGTGGCGGTGTTGGTTGCCTTGAAAGTGTTCGACGCACTTGGTTGGATTGAATTTGGTTTCTTGACTCATCCGTTGACTTTTTTGCTTTCAGGAATCCTGTTCAGTGCAGTCATTTTCCCCTATATGTATCGCCTTTCTAGGGTAATGTGGGCGTACATGTTCATCAAATAGACCTTTGTTTACATTGTCTTAAAGTTTGATTTGCCTTGGGTTATTGGATTCAAGGTACCTTTGCATTCAAGTTTGCTACATCATGTCCTTCAGAGAGAAACTATTTCTCATTTTAACCGCACTTATTATTGTGCCTTCCTTTGCGGTTGGGCAGTGCATCGTCATTAATGAAATTTTAATCAACGGCCCGGGTGGTTGTGACGGCGCATGCTCACCCTCTACTGAGGAATGGGTGGAATTGTACAATACTTGTAATAGTGCTGTCGACTTAAGCTGCTATGTCATGACGGATGGTGATTTCACTGTCACTTTTCCAGCAGGAACAACTATTCCCAGTTTCGGATACGTCACAATTGGTAGTTCTAACTCCGGTTTTACACCTACAATTAACCTTGCAAGCTGCGGCTGCACTGCTGGTGGCGGTTTAGGCGTTTTTGGAAATGGCGCTGAACAAGTCGTCCTGCTCGACAACACAGGTGCTCTGCTAGATGCCGTTGTATGGGGCGGTGGGCAATTCCCAATGAACTTAACCTCGTCAATGCCAGGCTGTCCTAATTTGAATGCAAATTTTCCCAATGCTAATACAAACTTTGAAACACTCCCAGGAGGAGGTGGACAAGGTGAATCGATAGCACGCGGTTGCGATGGTTCCGCTACCTGGGAAATTCGACCGGTCACCGAAATATCTCCGAACAGTTCCAATGGTGAACCTGCTCAAGTTGACTTTGACTCCAGCGAATCAGTTATATGTCCCGGCCAATGCATTGACTTTACTGACCTAACCGTCGGTGATCCCAATTCTTGGACATGGTCATTTCCTGGAAGTTCCACTTCTTCTGCCAATGTCCAAAATCCTGTATCCATTTGCTACCCTACATCAGGACTTTATGATGTTGAACTTGTTGTAACCAATAGTTGCGGTACCTATACTCTTAACGTTCCAGATTTTATCGAAGTTTCTGGAACTCTTACGCCTTCTATAAGTGCCAATGATCCAATTGAATTTTGCGCTGGTTCGAGCACTACACTTAGTACTGCGCAGACTGGAAATTTGCAATGGTATTGGAATGGAAATCCTTTAGCCAACGGAACTTCAAACTCAATCACTGTCTCTCAAACCGGCACTTATAATTTGACGGTGGATGACAATGGATGCACGGGAACATCGAATAGTATCAATGTTGTCGAGCATGCATTGCCGACAGGTTCTATTTCGACTGCTTCACCCCTGATAATTTGTCCTGGCTCGTCATCACTCATAACACTCGCTGGTACCTTCAACAGTTCAGTGTGGTGGCAAGACGCTACTATTACTAGCAACAATACAAATCAATTTACAGTAACGCAGAGCGGCGTGTATACTGCTGTTGTTTCAAATACCTTTGGTTGCGAAGTCACCACCAATGCTATTACATTTCAAACTATAACTTATCCGACTCCTGTAATAATTAGCTCAGAAGGCAACTCGATTTGTCCAACACAAAATACCATTCTAAGTGTTGATGGTGGTTATACAAATTACAGTTGGTTTGATAGCGGTACTAGCATTGGAACTAATTCAAACACTACGACTATTAATCAACCGGGTGTATTTGACGTAGAAATTACTACTGCAGAAAACTGTGTTCTTCAAGCCACTATAACTATTGCGGAATCAACTATTTCTCCTTCCATTACAACCTTAGATCCTATTCAATTTTGTGAAGGCGAAACAGCAAATCTCAATACTATTGATTCAGGAAATATTCAATGGTTGGAAAATGGAAATCCTATAGTTGGAGAAAATAACGCTTCAATAATCTTGGGAACTACTGGTGACTATTCTATTGAAGTAAATGAAAATGGATGTATAGGAATATCCAACGTTATTTCTTTAGAATCTATAGCGTATCCTACTGGCACAATAACAGCGAATGCACCGCTAGTTCTTTGTCCTGGACAATCAATCGACATTACACTTGCAGGAGTCTTTGATAGTTTTGAATGGCGAAAAGATGGTGGTCCGTTGGCAAATAACAATACTACCATCTCGGTTACCGAAGCCGGCAGTTACAGCGCCATACTTTACAATGAAATCGGTTGCAGTGTTAGCACTAATACAATTGAGATTGAAATTATCCTTTATCCTGCTACCTCAATCACTAGTTCTGAAGGAAATTCAATTTGTCCTAATGAAATTACTACCCTAACTGCCACAGGAGGTTTCGTCAATTACGAATGGTATTTCAATGGTGGTATTTTAAATTTGAATACACCAAATATTGATGTTACTAATGTCGGCGATTACGAAGTGGAGATTACAACTGTAGACAATTGTATTCTTTCTAATTCTATAACCATTGCGCAAGCGCCAATTCCAACCCCATCTATTGTCCCCAACAATCTCGTGCAGAGTTGTGAGGAAACTGTGACGCTCACAGCATCGGGTGCGCAATCATTTCAATGGTTTATGGATGGTGGCGAATTAATTGGAGAAAATTCTAACTCACTTATTGTAACTGAAAACGGTGAATATTTCGTAGAGGCTACAAATGTCGAAGGTTGTTCTGCATTGTCGCAACCAACAACTGTCGAATTTCTGCCGCCACTGCAAATAGAAATCATTGCTTCAAATACTACTCCTTGCGAAGGCGAAAGCGTTTCATTGTTTATAGCACAGAATTTTGTGTCTTACAATTGGTCAACTGAAGAGACAAGTTCTGCAATTTCAATAAGCAATAATCAAGTCTATTCCGTTGAAGTAACAGATGCAATAGGCTGCACTGGTTACGATGAAATAACAGTTGATTTTATTGCACTCCCAGAAATTAATGCTGGTGAAGACGTTCTTAGCAATTGCGTGGCTGGAGCTTTATTAGAAGCAACAGGAGAAGGAAATTTATCATGGGAGGAAAACGATATTCTCTACGATGGTTCTTCTCCTATAGTTTTGGTTAATCCAGAGCGAACTGCTACGTTTACAGCAGTAGCTGAGTTAAATGGGTGCATCAATACAGATGAAGTAACTGTGATAGTTGATTGCAATTCGCTATTCATACCAAATGCCTTCTCGCCTAATGAAGATGGCATTAATGACATCTTTCAAGTTCGTGGTACTGGCATATATGAATTCGACTTGAAAATATTCGACAGATGGGGAAATTTAATTTTCCAAACGAATGATCCTAGTGACGTATGGACAGGTGGTATAGATGGATATTACGTGCCTGATGGCGTATATACCTACCAAGTAAAAGCGCTTAATATCGACGGCAATCCAATCAACGGTGACTCTCTAGTCTACGGTTCAATTCTAGTAATTCGCTAATCAAGCGAAGCCTTGCATTTCAACGAGCGCTTTGTAGATTCCATCTTTAGCCATCAACTCTTCATGATTTCCTTGCTCAGCTATTTCACCGTGTTGTAGAACCACGATTACGTCTGCCTTTTGAATGGTGCTCAATCGATGCGCTATTACCAAGGATGTTCTATTCTCCATCAATTTGAAGATGGCATCTTGAACTAATTTTTCGCTTTGAGTATCTAGCGCTGAAGTTGCTTCATCAAGAATCAATATTGGTGGATTTTTGAATACCGCTCTTGCGATTGCAAGTCGTTGCTTCTGTCCACCGCTCAACTTATTTCCAGTCTCTCCAACATTGAAATCATATTGGTTCTCTAAACGAACGATAAACTCTTCCGCATTTGCGATTTGTGCAGCGCGTTTGATGCGCTCCATATCCAAACCGTTCGCACCAAGAGCAATGTTGTTCTTAACGCTATCATTAAAGAGAATACTATCTTGTGAAACAAACCCCATTTGACGACGAGCATCTTCTAATTTCAAATCTTTCAAATTCACTCCGTCAATCAAAACCTCACCTTCAGTGGGATCATAGAAACGAGCCAACAACGAAGCCATAGTTGACTTACCACCACCAGATGGCCCAACGAGCGCAACGGTTTGACCTTTCTTAATTTTCAAATTAATGCCTTTGATTACCTCATGATCAGCGTAGCCAAAACGAACATTTCTAAATTCAATTTCATTTTCAAAAGCAAGAATCGGTTTTGCATTCGGGGCATCTTGAATAGATTCCTCGACGTTGAGAATTTCGTTTACGCGCTCAAGCGAAGCATATCCTTTCGCAGCTTTGAAAAAAGCGTCAGACAATGCTTTCGCAGGAGGGATAATTTGAGAAAAGACAATCAAATAAAGAATCAAAAACTCTCCTTCCAATTCTCCTCTCACGACAATAGCACCTCCGAAATAAAGCAAAACAGAAATAGTCACCAATGCGATAAATTCACTCATAGGTGAACTCAAGTATTCTCGCTTATAAAGCTTGTGCATCAAGCGAAACAAGAAGTCATTGTTGCGATCAAATTTTTGTTTGAAT
>JBJOKO010000232.1:0-4694 GCA_046046035.1 Bacteroidota bacterium
TTTTTGGAAAAAATATGAAGTCAAGTGATGCGAAATTGCAACAATTGACAACGTTGATTTCTTCAGGCAAATCTGCAGAGGCACAAGATCTATGTGCTTCTGAGAAGAACAGTTGGGGCCGTGTTTTCACTTACGCTGCAATGGGAGATGCATCAAATCCAGCGGAGATTGATAAATTGATGGAGGATGCAGCAAACATTGAAGTGGGAAGATTAGAAAAGGGATTGTCTTATTTATCGATGATTGCGGGTCTTGCACCACTCTTAGGTTTCGTAGGGACAATCATTGGGGTAATTAATATTTTCTTCAGCATTTCTGTTTCGAAGGATATTAGTATTGGAGTAATCTCAGAAGGACTTTATCAAAAGATGGTTTCTTCTGCGGCCGGTCTTGTTGTAGGTATTATCGCTTTTTCTGCGTTCCATTTGCTTCAAAATTCAATTGACGGATATATAGGAAAATTGCAAGAACAAGCGTTGGCGTTGAGAATGGCATTGAGCAAGAAAAAATAATCAGAGATGAAAATTAACAGAAGAAGAAAAACAGGCGCTGAAGTGAGTACACACTCGCTCAACGATATCATGTTTTTTCTTTTGCTTTTTTTCTTGATTATTTCAACGATGGCAAATCCGAATGTGATCAAAGTTTTGCTTCCAGAAGCGGCGGACAATCAAGAGAAGGAAGCCAAGAAGAATGTACAGTTAACCGTAGACGCCAACAAAGCCTATTATTTAGATGGAGAGACCATCACTTTAGAACAACTCGAGGTACGCCTTGAGGCTATCCATAAAACAGATCCAGAGGCGACTTGCGCCATCAATATTGATAGAACATTATCTGTTCAAGATTTGGTTGATGTCATGCAAATCGGTTCTCGACATGATATAAAAATGTACCTCAAGACGGGCAAGCCGTCGTAAACTCTTCTTCATGGAAATTGCTATTCTCGCCGTATTTATAATCGGCTACATTGCTATTGCAACAGAACATTCTATTAAAATTGACAAAGCCGCTTCGGCCCTGTTGACGGGTGTTTTGTGCTGGTCAATCCTGGTTGTTGGTGCTCATGCAGTACCCGATCATTTACTCGGTTATTTCGACGAACTCAAGAGTTTTTTGAAAGTAACAGAGGGAACTGATTTGACGATGGCAGAATTCTTTGATCATCGCTTACTTCATCATTTGCAAGAAATAGCAGGAATTCTTTTATTCTTGATGGGAGCAATGACGATTGTAGAAATTGTCGATGCACATGAGGGTTTCAAGGTTATTACCGACCGCATTAATTCAAAGAATAAAGTAAAGCTTCTTTGGACATTATCCATCTTGACTTTCTTCTTGTCTGCTGCATTGGATAATTTGACTACAGCGATAGTAATGGTGAGTTTGTCTAGGAAACTAATTGCCGATCAAAAGACGCGTTGGTTCTTTGGTGGTATGATTGTTATCGCAGCGAATGCAGGTGGTGCTTGGTCTCCAATTGGCGACGTTACTACAACGATGCTTTGGATTGGTAAGCAAATCACCAGCGGTAGCATTATCAAAGAAATTTTCTTGGTCAGTTTGATCAATCTAGTTTTGCCTTTGACAGTACTTTCTTTCGTGTTGAAAGGGAATATTGAGCGTCCTAAAGAAGAGGAAAAAAGTGGTGATGGCGTGACTCAGCGAGAGCGTTCACTAGCTTTCATTCTCGGTGTTGGTGGATTATTGTTTGTGCCTGTTTTCAAAAGTATAACTCACTTGCCTCCATTCATGGGCATTATGTTTAGCTTGGGTGTTGTTTGGCTCGCCACAGAACTTATGCATGGTAAGAAATTGGATGAAGAGAAAAAGAAGTACAGTGCATTGCACGCACTTCGCAAAATCGACATGCCTTCAGTTTTATTCTTCTTAGGAATTCTTCTTGCAGTATCTGCACTCCAAGAAGTTGGACACCTGCGCACATTGGCTGTAGGACTTAAAGATTCTTTGGGAAATATGTATGCAATAAATATTGCGATTGGATTGCTTTCCGCTGTCATCGACAACGTTCCGTTGGTAGCTGCAAGTATGAATATGTATGACATTACACCAGCTTTAACTGGCGATCCATGGCTCGATTTGTTTGTTCAAGATGGACCGTTCTGGCACTTCTTGGCATACACTGCTGGTACAGGCGGAAGTATCCTAATAATAGGCTCTGCTGCCGGCGTTGCAGTTATGGGGCTTGAGAAAATTAGCTTTATGTGGTATTTGAAAAACATCGCACCATGGGCACTTCTCGGTTATTTCGGAGGTGCAGTGGTTTACATCATCGAAATGATGTTGATGCATTAATCAAATTATTGCTTAGTCCTTTTTCTTCTCCGCGTATTTGTTTTCTACTCTGCAGAGATTGATTTCTTCAACAGGGTGAACAATCATTGGAATCATCTCTACGTGTGTTTCGCTAGGGTCAAGTCCGAAGGCTTTTTCATTGGCCTGTGCGATCTGTTTGATAGCAAAATAAACGTTCAGAATCCATCCATCTTTGAAGGAGAATTCGTTTTCGTAACTTAAGAATTTTTCGAGAATAACGAATTTGAAATCGGCTGCGAGATTGTATTTTTTCAATGAAGGATAACGACTCTCAATATCGAGTTCGTTGTTTGCCACCATCTCGTCTACAACTTTTCTGAAAAGCATGCTAATACGAGGCTGCACGCGGAATCCAAGTTTGAATTCAACACGGATAACCTTATCATTTTCAAGTTCGCGCACGCTATATTCCATGTGATACGGATCGTCCATTCGCTCGATGTGAACGAACCAATAGATGTCTGCACGTTTTGGTGTATGACTAAAAATGGAATAGAATATTTTTTCTTCTACTTCGGTTTGCAAATCTGCTTTAGTAAGATAGATAGCATGTGTTGCAAACTTAGGAACCGAGGTGTCTGCGCTTAGATCTTTCAGTACATCGATGTGATCAGAGAGCTTAACAAAATTGAGCATTTTGTTGTTGATCTTCCTTGATTTGTACCAAACATACATCACGAATATTGCGGCAAATCCTATGGCAAGGAACAGCCACATTTGAGAGAGTTTGGAAAGATTAGCAACGAGGAATGCGAGTTCCACCGCTAGGAATATTCCAATCAATCCATAAACTCCAATAGGGTTCCATTTTTTAATCCAAATAAGATATCTCGAGACGAGTATAGTGGTCATCAGCATTGTGACAGTGATGAATAGACCGTAAGCCGCCTCCATTTTAGATGATTCTTTGAAATAAAGCATAACAGCCACGCATCCAGCCCAGAGAATCCAGTTGATGCTTGGGATATAGATTTGTCCGCGGATATCCGTTGGGTATTTAATGGTAATACGAGGCCAGAAGTTGAGACTGACAGCTTCAGAAATCAACGTGAACGAGCCAGAAATCAAGGCTTGAGAGGCGATGATAGCGGCTGCTGTTGCGATTGCGATTCCAGTAACGAGGAACCATCGTGGCATGATTTCGAAAAATGGATTCATTTCACCGAGTCCAACGTGTCCGCTATGAAGTAGCCAAGCGCCTTGACCGCAGTAGTTGATGATAAGCGCTAGTTTCACAAACATCCAACTTACTTGAATATTTTTTCTTCCGCAGTGCCCGAGGTCAGAGTATAGAGCTTCTGCTCCGGTGGTACAAAGGAATACCGCTCCAAGTAGCCAGAATCCGTGTGGGTAATTAACCAACAAATCATAGGCATAATGAGGGCTCAGTGCTTTAAGTACATCAGGATATTGTGCGATCTGACTTACTCCTAATATAGCCAGCATGGCAAACCAAATGAACATGATAGGACCGAATGTGGCTCCTACTACTTTGGTTCCAAATCGTTGGAAGATGAATAGTATCGTGATGATTGTAATAACGATTGCTTCAACTGGAAGTCCATGATGTATTTTTTCCAAACCTTCAATTGCAGATGCGACGGAGATTGGAGGGGTAATAATACCGTCACCAAGAAGAGTTCCGGCGCCAATAATTGCGGGAATGTAAAGCCATTTTCCTCGACGTCTTACCAGAGCGTAGAGCGAGAATATTCCACCTTCACCGTTGTTGTCGGCCTGCAAAGTGAGCAGGATATACTTCATGGTGGTTTGAATGGTGAGCGTCCAGAAGACACATGAAATACCCCCTAATACCAGCTGTTCGCTGATTTCGCGTGTTCCTACAATTGCTTTTAGAACATAAAGGGGAGATGTTCCAATGTCGCCAAAGACAATACCCAGAGAGACCATAATGCCGGCCGCGCTGAGTTTTTTCATATGTGAACTCATAAGGTACGGAATAATTCCAAGGCGACAAATGTATAGGCACTTCTCCCGCCGTTGTTCTCACTTTAACGGAATTATTTTTAAGAGGTTAGGGTTTTCCACTTTCGACTATTGATTAAATTCCAAAACCCCTTTCAGACCAACGACAATTTCGATTCTTTTTGAGCGTTCATTCGGCGAACCCTTTGTTTGTCGCAAGAAAACAGTGTAAACCAGCAAAATTGAATCAAACCATGGATATTCTATTTTTTCTACAAGAAGGACTTACAGTTGGCGGCGGCGCGGTTAGCGATGCAGTAAATGCACCAGTGGCAGCGGCGGCATCCACAGAGATCAACTTTTTGGATGAGTTTATTAAGGGATCGTACATCTACATTCCTCAAATTATCCTAAGCATTATTTCTGTCTAT
>JBJOKO010000233.1:0-4688 GCA_046046035.1 Bacteroidota bacterium
GGCTCGACAACCACCTTGGTTCAAATAAACGCCACCGGAGCTTCTATAGGCACAGCAAATACTTTCACAATTTGCTCTACTTCAGCACCGTCAGCACTTTCGAATCAAATACCTGGCTTCGTGGCAGGAGGAACATGGCATCGACCGAATGGAACAACATTCAACGGAAATTATAACCCACTCATTGAAACGGGCGGATTGTACTATTATGAACTAACGATTGCCGGCTGCACCATTACTACGGGAGTTCTTGTTTCAGAAATTCAAAATGCTGACCCCGGCAATTCCACAACATATTTGATTTGCGAGAATTATAATGAATTCTTTCTAACAGACTTCCTCGCAGGAACTCCTGACTATGGAGGACAATGGTTTGACAGTAACGCTCAACCGATGGATGGCTACTTCGATCCTGCAACGATGGATACGGAAACATTCACCTATATGTTGAATACGGTCCCTGGATGCCCTGCTGTTTTTTCCACTCTAACAGTTGACGAAAATCTTATCCCAAATGCTGGAGTCACCACGTCAATTATGGTTTGTCCAAATGCGCAACCATTTTCAATGACTGATCAATTAATGGGGAATCCTGACGCAACTGGATTTTGGTTTAATAACATCAATCAACCAGCAAATGACATTTTCGATCCAGCCGTTGATCTACCTGGCACATACAGATATTTCGTAGGAGCATTCATTCCTTGTCCCAACCAGGAAGCATTCCTCACTATTGAATTCACCAATACGAATCCTTCAGGAAGCGCTGGAACTTTGAGCATTTGTTCCAATGGAGCTCAAGTTGACATGATTGATTATCTCGGAGGTTCGCCAGCACCCGGAGGATTTTGGACAAATCCACAAGGCCAAATTACCGACGATGCTTTTAATCCAATCTCCGAAAATCCGGGAACATACTCTTACTACTACCCCAACGTCGGTTGCTCATCTCAGAGCACTCCATTAACTATTACCGAAGTATCTCCGCCCAATGCAGGAGCCGATGTCGCCATTAACCTCTGTCAAAATAATATTTCAATTGACCTAGATTCTTATTTATCGGGCGCCCAATCAACAGGTTTTTACACCAACTCTTCGGGGACAACTATCACAGATCAATTTTCAATTGCTAATGTTGGGACAACTCAAGTAATCTACACAGTTCCTTCAACTGTATGCCCGAATGATCAGTCGGTTTTAACTGTGAATATTGTTAGCCCGCCTCCAGTCCCATCACCTATTTCATTGAGCTATTGTGGCACTGATGAGGATGAAGATTTGAGTTTACTTTATCCTTCTATTACAAATCAACTTTGGACAAATGCCCTTGGCAACACTGTTAGTTCTGTATTCGATCCATCGAGTGGGACACAGAATTACACAATTACTTCATTATCATCGAACGTTTGTCCGAGCCCCACAGCAATTGTTTCAATTCAAGTAGACCAACCTGTGTTTACAAGTACAGAAGTGAACTATGCCATTTGTGAATCTGCTAGTCAAATAAATTTAGAGACCATACTTCCAGCTTTAAACTATACAGATGGAACTTGGTTTGACGAAAACCAAAACATTATTTCTTCACTCATTTCTAGCTTGACACCTAGTGTTTCAGAATACACATTTATTTCTCCTGAAAATGGTGAATGTGCGTCGAGTGAATTGACTATTAATTTAGAAGTAGATGCAAGCGTAGATGCAGGACTAGACAACTCGGAATCTCTGTGTATTTCGGCGCCAGGCATTGACTTGAACACGCTTCTTTCCGTGCCATCAAATACTCTTGGAATTTGGATGTTCAACAATAATTACCAAGTCAATTCAAGCTTCGACCCGAGCAGTTCTTCCGCGGGGATGTACTATTATGTCCTGCCTTCCAATGGAGTATGCCCAGGTGATGAAGCGATAATTTCAATGTTTGTTGATCCCGGCTTCCCAGTTGAAGCAGGCAATGCCGTTGCTGCCTGCGCCGGTGCTACTCCTGTGCAGATCGGCGACAATCCAAATCCGACTAGGACTTACAGCTGGACTCCTGCATATAATTTGAGCGACAATTCAATAGCCAATCCACTTGTTTCCTTTGTGAATAGCACCCCAAATCCTATTGAAGTGGAGTATTTCGTGGAGGTAAGTAACGGTACATGCACAGGAATAGACTCTGTTTTAGTTACCATTAATCCAATTCCTCTTGTTTCGGCTGCAGATGAAATAGGTGTATGCTTTGGTGAAAATGTTGTGCTCTCGGCAAATGGAGGAACAACGTACCAATGGTCACCCGCCTCTTTATTCAATGACCCCACTTCTTCAACTCAAGACTTCATTCCGATAGAATCAGAACACGTTTACTTTGAAGCGCAAAATATTTATGGTTGTTCAAATACGGACAGTGTGAGCATCATTGTTCATCCTTTACCTACAATAGACTTTGAAATGGAGAATATCGAAAGTTGTTCTCCCTATCAATTGATTTTAGAATTAGGTGCTTCATCAGAAAATATTAGCGACTACAATTGGTATCTAGGTAATCAACAAATCTCGAGCAGCTCAAATGTAAACTTTGGGATTACAACCCCTGGAGTATACGATCTTTCCTTCCTTGGAATAAGTGATTTTGGTTGTATGACAGAATGGGAACAAGAAGATGCTATCACGATTTACCCATCGCCTTTTGCCGACTTCACTTACAGTCCAGAAAATGTTTCTACAATTGATAATGAGGTGACATTCGAGAACCTTAGTATTGAAGGAAATGAATACTACTGGGATTTTGGAACAGGTGAATTCTCAAATGATTTTTCACCAATTTATTCCTTCCCAAATGAGCATCCTGCAAATTACATGACCTGTTTGGAGGTGGTAAGTGCGTTTGGTTGTCGCGATACTACGTGCAGACAAATAGTACTCGAAAATGAATATGTATTTTTCGCACCAACAGCGTTTACCCCAAATAATGACGGTTTGAATGATGTTTTCAAACCAATTTTCCAAGGATTTGAGGATTCTACGTATGAATTACAAATATTTGATCGTTGGGGGACAAAGATATTTGAGACCACCGATGTAAACGAGGTGTGGCTTGGAGACGTCAGGGGCGGCACTACCTACGCAGAAAACGGGTCGTATTCTTGGAAAGTGAAGATAAAAGTTGAATTAATTGCCGATTATCAAGAGTACAATGGTCATGTAGTACTTGTTCGTTAACTTTTGTTGAAAGCAACTAATAAAAGCTTTGTGTAGTTATTGAATTGATTGCTTTTTTTGCATTCCTCAATTGTATAGATGAAATGAAGAAGTTTGCTTTAATATTCATAGTTCTTATTGGATTGTACATCGACGCAACTGCTCAATGCGGGGCGCCGAACAATTATTGTTTTGACAACGTAACTATTACGGCTTGTAGTGGAGTTATATACGATGATCAAGGCCCAACGGGAGCTTACTCCGACAATACTTATACAATGACGATTTGTCCAGACAATCCTGGCGATGTTATACAGCTTGATTTTAGTGCATTTGCTCTTCAGACTTCCCCAAATGGTAATAATTCAGATTACTTGCACATTTTCGATGGAAATTCAACGGGTGCGGCAACGCTTGGGGATTATACAGGGAATGATTTACAAGGCCTTCAAGTTACGGGAACAATCAACAACGTTACGGGTTGTTTGACCTTGGTTTTTGATCCAAATGGTCAACCCAACGCGTCGAGCCCAGGTCTAGAGGCAGTAATTTCTTGTACGACACCTTGCGCCAACCCAACATCTGGCTTTGAATTGACATCACCTTCAGTTCAACCTTTTCCTGATGGTGTTATTCCACTTTGTATAGGAGAAGAAATTACGGTAAGTGATGATGGGTCGTTTGCAGAACCTGGGTTCACATTGGCTGAATACGTTTGGAACTTCGACGATGGCACGGTAGATAATACTAGCGGAACTACAGCTACACATACATTTACCGAACCTGGTGAGTACTTTATAGCTTTAACAGTTGTAGATAATAACGGTTGCTCGAGTCTCAACCTTGAGCCTTTGAGAGTAATTGTTGCAACAATTCCGCAGTTTCCTGATTTGGAAGTAGCCAACACTGAATTTTGTCTCGGTGAAGAAATTATTTTGCATGCAGGTGAAATTGTTAATCCCACTTGGACTTCGCTTCCTCCTCAAGTTGTAGCTGGTACAACTTACTTGGCTGATGGTGCCGGTTTCAGTTATAGCAGCACTTTGACATTCGACTTTTTTGAGGACGGAGCAGTTATGACCGATTGTGGCGACTTAGACGCTATTATGGTCAATATGGAACATAGCTTCATGGGTGACCTTGGCGTATTGATAACTTGTCCCGATGGTACTTCAGTAAATTTGGTTGAATGGGGTACAAACGGTGGTGGAGGTACATTCCTTGGCGAGGCCATCGACAATGAAAATCAGGAACCTGGAATAGGCTACACTTATTTGTGGACACCAGAGGCAACTAATGGAACATGGGGTGAAAACGCAGCTGGAGTTGACATACTTCCAGCAGGTACTTATGAGCCAGCTCAAACTCTTTGTGATTTGATTGGTTGCCCTCTAAATGGATCTTGGACATTTACAGTAACCGATAATATTGGTATTGACAATGGTTACATTTTTGCCTGGGGTGTAAATTTCGCTCCAGAATTATATCCCGGTATTACCACATTTACT
>JBJOKO010000234.1:0-4684 GCA_046046035.1 Bacteroidota bacterium
GATCTTACATTGGGTGGTCCATTTACAGTATTCGCTCCAACAGACGCTGCATTTGCTGCATTGCCTGCAGGTGTATTGGATGCACTTTTGGCTGATCCATCAGGTGAACTTACTTCTATCTTGTTGTATCACGTATTGTCAGGAACAGTTCTTTCTACAGACTTGTCTGATGGCCAAACTGCAACAACACTTCTAGGTGAAGACATCACTGTAACAATCAATGGTTCTGGTGTATTCATTAATGATGCACAAGTAATCATTGCAGATCTAGTTGCTGACAATGGTGTTGTACACGTTATCGATGCAATCTTGACTCAACCAGTTGCAGTTCCTGCTACAGTTTGGGATATTATTGTAAATAGCCCAGATCACACAGTACTTGAAACAGCAGTTCTTGCAGCTGGTCTTGATGATGAGTTGGCTAGCGCTGGTCCATTCACAGTATTTGCTCCAACAGACGATGCTTTTGCTGCACTTCCAGCAGGAACAATCGCTTCATTGTTGGCTAACCCAACATTACTTACTTCAATTCTTTTGTACCACGTAGCTTCTGGTAACGTACTTTCTGGAGATCTTTCAGACGGTCAATCTATCGAAACACTACAAGGTCAATCAGTTGAAATTTCAATCATGGGTTCTACAGTTAGTGTTAACGATGCAGATGTAATCGTAGCTGACTTGGTAGCTGAAAATGGTGTAGTTCACGTAATCGACGGAGTTCTTTCATTGCCAGTAGGTATCAATGAGAACAAAGAAATCGTGGCTAGCATTTTCCCTAACCCAACAATTGATCAGTTGACTATTACATTGGCTAATGCTACTGAAAACACTACTTTCCAAATCATTGATTTTACTGGTAAAGTAGTTGAGCAAGGAAACATGAATTCAATGATTAAAACAATCGATACTTCAAATCTTGCAGCTGGAAATTATATGGTTCGTTTGCTTGGTAACAATACGAACACTAACATCAATTTCATCAAGTTGTAATTTCAAGATCAAAGTGAATTGGATCACTTTGAGGTTTTAAGGTTATATAAGCGTTTAGTAGGATCCCTCGGACTTCGGTTCGGGGGATTTTTTTTATAAAAAGAAAAAACCATCGACGTTTCGATGGTTTAGTTCATGAAGACAAGATAACCTTATTAACCAATTAACTAAAATATATACCATTGATGCTCTCGACATTGTCGAGATCTATGCGCAATCCACAGCTTGTGTAGAGGACTTCGCGGTTGTTTTCCCTCTTTAAAAGACGGATGGACGAGATGATTTCGGTGACCAATCCTTCCTGCTGGAATCGAATATTGAAATTTGTGCCCATTATTACTTATTTTTGATGTTACAAATTAGCCACCTTGCTATGAACTCAAGATTGGAAACACATTAAATGTGTATTTCCAATGGATTAATAAATTGGTGATTGATTCGAAAATTGAAACAGCCTTAAAATGCTCCTGAAATCTAAAGACGCTTCTGTTTTGAGTGCTTCAGCTTATGATAAGCTGTTGCATGGCGGTTGGTTTCGTGGTGCGCGCTTTATGAATAAGCCGGATTTTATTTGTGCTTCAGGAGGACTCTTTTCACCAGTTCATATTCGCTTAGCATTGGAATCGCATGTGCCTCGAAAGTCACACGCGAAGATGATGCGTAAGAATGATGCACAATTCAAGTGCATTATTACTCCAGCAATCGTGGATAATAGGGCGGAGTGGCTATATCAGCAGCAAAAAGAGGATTTTCAAGCTTTCATATATCCGTCTTTGGATGAAGCTATCTTCACAGTAGATGATCCAAATTCATTTCGTACGTTTTCTATCCGAGTTTTTGACGGTGAAAAGCTCATTGCAACCAGTTTCTTTGACGTTGGCGCCGATTCGATGGCTAGCCTTTTAGGTTTGTACGACAAGAAGTATGCATCAAAAAGTTTAGGATCTTATACGATTCTCAAAGAAATAGAATTTGCTCAAAGTTTAGGATTGAAGTTCTTCTATCCAGGCTATGTGCTTGACGACATGAAGGTATTTGGCTATAAACTGGAATATGGCAAATTTGATTTCAAAGCGCCAGATGGTAAATGGAAATCCATTTCAAAATACGATAGGTCGAAAACTAGGACGGCATACTTGAAGGAAAATTTCCAATTACTTGTCGATTGGCTTTCGAAAAACAATATGGTGGGAAGGGTTAAGACTTACCCATTGCATTACGCTTACAATCCTAAGTTGGATCAATCACAATTTTATAAGTATCCACTTTATTACGAAATGATAGTAAATGGTGAGCGTCATGCTGCTTCATTTGATCCAGAAAAGAAGACTTATGTGTGGTCACAAATAGTAAAATCTCCTTTGCACAATCGATTGCTCGCGGGGTTGGAAATAAGTGAAGATTTACAAAATGGTAGGACATACGAAATGAACCTTCTCGAAACAGTAAGAGAGATTCATTTACCTATGGAATTGATTGATAAGCTTCAGATATCTAATACAACACCTACTGGACAGTGGTCTGACCCCATAACTTCATTAAGGATGAAAGCTTCTTTTAAATGAGGCTTTAGACTTTCAGAAATTAAACAGTAATCGATTCTCCAGCCCACATTCTTTGCTCTTGAATTAAAGCGAGCACTCCACCAACTATACTTTACAGTGTCAGGGTAAAGATGTCTAAAAGAGTCTACAAAACCTGCATTGATAAAATTACTCAAGCCATCAATTTCGCGCTGAGTATAGCCAGCAGATTTGTTATAGTTGGATTTTGGGTTTGCCAAGTCAATTGGCTGATGCGCTACATTGAGGTCACCAATAAAAACAACTGGTTTCTTTGCTTCTAAGTTTTTAAGAAATACAAGCATGTCCTTATCCCATTGTTCTCTGTAATCTAATCGAACCAATTCAGATCCACTGTTTGGAACGTAGCAGATAACAACAAATATTTTTTCGAATTCGAGAGTTAATGTTCTTCCTTCGTTGTCGTGCTCAGGCTTTCCAATTCCTTTGGTAACTGAAATTGGATTTTGTTTTGAAAGTGCTGCAGTGCCACTGTATCCCGGTCTTTCAGCGCTATAGGCCTCAAGACTGTAATTATGAATTCCAAAAAGTGCTTCCGCAACTTGCGGTTCAGAGGCTTTTGTTTCTTGAAATCCAATTACATCTGCATCGATTTCTTGAATGGTATCAAACAATCCCTTCTTCACAGAAGCACGAATACCATTGACATTGAAAGAAACTATTTTCATTAAAAAGAGTCGTAATTATTGTTGTCCAAAAACTTTAACAAGGATTGCGCTAACTCGCGCTGCTGGGTCTTTTCTAATCTTACTTTCTTCGGAAGCAACATAAACGAAAAGACCATCTAGTGATTTTTGAAGCACGTATGCTTTTAAGTCTGTGTTCACTTTTTCACCACCTGTAAATGTCATTGCGGTGTTATAAGCCTTTGTAATCGGCTCCCAATAAGAAGTCAATTTTACTTCATCGATTTTTTGATCGATAATTGGAGAAAACTTTTGCTTCAAATTAGCCTCGGTATTTTTTCTAAGGAATGTAGTAGCAGCCACAGAATCGCCCTTGAGAATAGTGAAGCCATCTTGAATACTCATATTCATAATCGCATCTACGAAAATATTAGTGGCTTCGCCAGCCGCTTTTTCCGCAGTACGATTCAAGTTTAGTTCGAATTTTTCTACTTGAGATTTCATACCGTTGTTCATTGCCCAAACTCTAACTTTTTCAGCTTCGGGTGGAAAGGGGATACGAATTTTTGGGTTCTGTAGGAATCCATCTGTTTTCGAAGTGAACGCCACTGCATTTGTGGTTCCCACTTTCAAAGCTTCTTTCAAACCTTCAATTACTTCCTGATTGGATAGGGCAGGAGTGGTAGTTGTAGTAGGCAAGGTGCTTAAAACAGAATTCAGGGTTTGAGGGTCACATGAGATCAAACCGAGAGTAAGTGCGAAAAGAACTAATTTTTTCAAAATGATAAGGTATTACATGTTTCTTCTATACTGTCCACCAACCGCGAAAAGTGAAGAAGTGAGTTGACCTAATGAGCAGAATTTTGAAGCTTCCATCAATTCAACAAACATGTTTTGGTTTTGGATTGCTGCTTTTTGCACTTTTGAAAGAGCCTCAGTGCTTCTTTCTTCATTGCATTTATGCAGATTGCCTAGCATGTTGATTTGATATTCTTTTTCTTCTGTAGTAGCTCGAATTACTTCTTTTGGTAACACTGTTGGTGATCCCTTCGAAGAAAGGAAGGTATTCACTCCTATGATTGGATATTCGCCATTGTGTTTAAGCGTTTCATAGTAAAGTGATTCTTCTTGAATCTTGCTTCGTTGGTACATTGTTTCCATCGAACCAAGAACCCCGCCACGTTCTGTAATTCTATCAAATTCGCTCAAAACAGCTTGTTCTACAAGGTCAGTAAGCTCCTCTGTAATGAAGCTTCCTTGCATTGGATTTTCGTTTTTAGCGAGACCTAATTCTTTATTAATAATCAATTGAATGGCCATAGCACGACGAACGCTTTCCTCGGTAGGAGTAGTGATTGCTTCATCGTAAGCATTCGTGTGAAGTGAGTTACAATTGTCATAGATTGCATACAAAGCTTGAAGCGTTGTACGAATATCATTGAAGTCAATTTCTTGAGCATGCAATGATCTACCGCTTGTTTGAAT
>JBJOKO010000235.1:0-4656 GCA_046046035.1 Bacteroidota bacterium
GGAAAAGATTGAAGTTTGAAGTGTGAAGGAAAAGGATTGACATTTGATTTTTTTAAATAAATAGCCCCAAAAAACATAGTTTTTTGGGGCTTTTACTTTTCTTATTTCAAACTTCAAACTTCAAACTTCAAACTTCAAACTTCACACTTCAGATCGTGTTTTGCAGTGCTCTTAGTGTGAATGGTTTGAATTCTTTTAGGTCAGTGGGTTTGCTTGATAGAGTAGCGGAGGCGACGCACATGGTGGGTGTGGTGCTGCCGCTGTTGATGCCAATTATCTTTACTTTCTTTCCTTTCGGTACATTGTGAAATACAATTTGTCCGCCTTCATTTTGACCAGCAAGTAATCCTGGAAAATCTTCAAATGCTAAATTGATATTTGTGCTATTTGGTGACGGACAATTGACATAAAAATCAATTTTCGCTGCTGGATCTTCTTCGAATCTATCGCAATTCAACCAACCCATTTCATTTGATGCGAAAACGAAATAATCCAATTCGTCTTTTTTAATGTCGGTCAACAACGAGTCTTCTTTTCCTTTGAATTTCTTTACAAATGCTGCAGAATATTCATCTTGTGAGCGACCAATTTTCTTTCCGAACTTTAGCACCACGGCATGGTCCTCATCGTACTGTGGCATGAATGATTTCATATCCATTGTGGGGAATTGATCAACTGCACGAAGAATGGCTTGATCATATTCAGCAGTTGCACTTTTAGAAATATAGTAGTCTTTGATATTTCCGTTTTTATCAAGTTTCATTGTTACCTCTGTTTGGTAACCGAACACACAATATTCATCAATCATTTGTTGCGTCGGATTGAAATTCGCTACAAACCAATTGTTGAGCGATTGTCCATCCGCAAGCTTCCAACTGAAATAATCCATTTTGGAAATTTTCAGATTACGACGGAAATACGATTCACTAATTTGAATAAAGCAATTGTCATTCACCGAAGCCGGCACCGCCGCAGAAGCAGACACCACTTCAGTCCCCGCACCTGTCGATGGTTCCGTTTTCCCACTTTCTCTCTTCCTCTCTTCCCCACTTTCCCCGGTCCCTGAGCCTGTCGAAGGGTCTTGCGCCAACTCCCAATTAATATTGCCATCAGCGGTGCGCTCGCCGTAGAATAAATGGAAGTCATCTTTCTTTGTTTTCTTTGGAAATTCTACGGTGTATGGACTTTCTTTTTTCAGTTGAAGTTCTTCGCCATTTGAAGTGGCAACAACATTCACCATGCCTGCTGTTTCAAGCATTTTACCATTGCTAGTGGTGGAAAGTCGATTCATAATCATATCGGCCATTTCGTAACATTCGGTTAGGCTGATTTGAATTTTTCCTTTTGGAGTATTGCCGTTTTTATCTACTAAAGAGTTAGCTGGAAAAACGAGAATGGTTCCTTGTTTTCCTGTGATTTTTTGCTCTATAGTTGGATCAATGGAAAATGTTTGTGGAGCAGTTTTGTATTTGCTGAATAGGTCCTCGTTTGATGCGTAAGAGTTGACTTCTTCTGAAATGGTTGTAGCGATAATGCTGGTAGATTCAGCGGCTTTTTCTTCGGTTAATCTGGCTTGTGCTTTTTTGTCGAGCTCGAAAAAATAGAGTGTAAGGCCTAGGCCCACGGCTGTTCCAGCCATGATGATTTTGGTTTTCATCCTTGCAAATGATTAGGTAAGTTTTGAAGTGGTTTCGTCTCAGAGAACAAATGCTTTTTGGAAATATTGTATTGGGGTCGATTTGTTTGAAATAGGACGAGCATGAGCTTTACATCCCTTTAGCTTTATTCTGTGTGTAATTGAATTTCAATAATTATTTGATTTTATCATATTTAATTGCATATTTACACAGCTTACTTATAGGTTAATTGCTGAAGAACAACTGATAGAAATTATGATAAAACACACGACCACATTTTTGATTTTTATCGCTTTCTCCAATGCTTTTTATGGTCAGTTCAATAATTATTATTTGACAGACTTGGTTGGCAAGGGCGCTGGGTGGTGTATAGAAGAAAATGTTGTCACTGGTAATTATTTGGTACCCTTAGCTCATGGCCAACTGGATATTGGGGACAATAATTATGGAATTTTGGAAATTGACCCTCAAGGTGAATTGCTAGAAAATCATTTTTTAAGTCAAGTATCTACATGCTGTAACGGCGGGTCAAGAGCGGGTTTTTTTAGAACATCAGATAATGGGTTCATCTATGCCTTGGGCATAGATGGACCTGTTATTTTTAAGTTGAACGCTGCAATGGAATTGGAATGGTCGGCCCAAGACAATGACCCAAATTATTTTTATATGGGTGGAACTGAGCTGGACAATGGTGACGTGATTGTGGGAAAAGGAGTTGTAGCAACTCCGTTCACTAATATGCCAATGCGACGTTATTCGAGCACTGGAGAGTTCTTATTCGAGTTCAATATTGAACTTGATCATATATGTACCAGCACGACTGCATTCGTGGCCAAGGATGATTTTATTTATGTTTCTTTTCACAGACAATTCATAGGTAGTGATGATGAACGCAGTAATATAATCGTTTGCTACAATGCAACTACAGGAGAGGAAATTTGGGAATTATATCATTCTGCATCGGGTATTGCATACGGTTTTATCGATCCTGTTATATTACTTTCCAATAGCAATGAACTGCACTACGTTTATGGACAGATTGAAGGATATACTTTGCAAGGAGTTTTAGACATAGGAATATTTTCTCGTATTAAAATAGCTGCGTTGAATGAGGAAACAGGAGGTTTTCTTGAACAAACGGAGTTTGGAAATTTAATTTCTGAGCTGATAGTAATAGATTCTGAACCAACATTAGATGGTGGTTTAGTCATTTTAAGCAAAGGCTTTGAAGGGGAAGACTCAATGAATTATGGAATGCGAATATCGAAATTAGACGAGAACGGAACTGAGGAATGGACCTACTACTATTATCCTCCCGATTTATATGATAGCAATGATGTGCAGGAAATACTCTATGATATCGATTTGACAAGTGATGGCTGCTATGTTGCGGCAGGTTATGCACTAGGGCCACTGCCCGATTTTTCTGATACTTTCCAGTTTCCATGGGTGTTAAAAATAGATGCCTGCGGCAATCAAATAGTGACAGATTGCGACGAGAATGGCGTCTTTGAAACCAACTGGAGCGCATCGACGCAAATTTATCCCAACCCGGCACAGGATAGGATTTTTATTCGAAGCAAGGAGTTCATAAAACGCGCCGAGTTGTTCGATCTACAAGGTCGCAAGGTCTTTGAAGAAAATTTTAGTGGCGGCCAAGAGCAAACGTTATTTATCGATCATCTTCCGGCTGGTCTCTACCTCACCGTCATTACCACGCAAAACGGAAACACCTGTAGCGAGCGTATTGTGGTGGAGTGAGGTCTTTTGAGTTTTTGTCTTTTCTTTGTTGAATGAAATTGATCGAAATCTCTCAACTTTCTGTTTCCTTCAAAACGGAAGAGGGTGTGGTACATGCAGTGCGCAATGTATCATTTTCGGTTAACAAAGGCAAAACCACCGCAGTAGTCGGCGAGTCGGGTAGTGGTAAATCTGTTTCCTCTTTGAGCATCATGCAACTCCTTCGAAAAGGAATTGTGCAATTTGACAAAGGTGATTTTACCCTGTTTCCTCAACTTACAGAACAGGAAACAACTGTTGCGCCAACGGCAGAATTGCTTACCAAACTTCGCGGTCATAGCATTGCCATGATTTTCCAAGAACCAATGACTTCTCTCAATCCCGTGCTTACATGCGGAGAACAATTGATGGAAGCGTTGATTCAACATTTGAAATTATCGAAGAAAGAAGCGCGACAAAAGGCAATTGAGCTTTTCGAAGAAGTAAAACTTCCTCGCGCTGCTGAAATGATTGATCAATATCCTCATCAACTTTCGGGAGGGCAGCGCCAGCGCGTGATGATTGCGATGGCTATTTCATGCAAACCGAAATTGCTTATTGCGGATGAACCTACTACGGCTCTTGATGTGACCGTTCAGCATACCATTTTGCAATTGCTTAAAGAATTGCAAGTGAAGTATGATATGGCGATGATTTTTATTACACATGATCTCGGTATTGTAAAAGATATCGCAGATGAAATAGTAGTAATGCGTCACGGTGAGGTCATGGAATCGGGCTTAGCGCATGACATTCTAAATGCTCCTCAACATCCCTACACACAAGGTCTTCTTGCATGCAGAACTATTCCTGGAAAGAAACTAGAACGCATGCTTACGCTTGATGATGTTGAAAAAGGAATCACTTCAATGCCCGAAGTAGAATCTTCCATTCCTGCCGATGCGCCAACTTTAATTGAAATAAATCACCTTTTCAAAACATACGAGAAGAAAAATATTTTTGGAAAAACAACATCTACAGTCAATGCTGTCAACGATGTTTCTTTTATCATCCGTGAAGGTGAAACTATTGGACTAGTTGGAGAAAGCGGTTGCGGAAAAACAACCCTTAGTAGAATGTTGCTCGGACTTATTCCGTCTACAAGCGGAGAAATAAAATACCAAGGAGTTGATCTTGCTAAAGAGACGATGACCGATTGGAGAAAATGGAGAAAAGATCTTCAGATTATTTTCCAAGATCCATATTCCGCACTCAATCCAAAACACACAGTTGGCGAGGC
>JBJOKO010000236.1:0-4632 GCA_046046035.1 Bacteroidota bacterium
TCCATGCATTCATTGAGGGAATGCCTTTTGGCGGCGAAATGGCTGGTCATGTTCATGATCATGGACACGCACATGGACATGATCATTTGGAAGCAGGCCATGATCACAGATCTTCTCTATTAGTTGGCATTTCACTTCATAAAATCACAGAATCCCTGGTATTTACTGCACTTTTGATAAATAGTGGCGTAAAAGCGGGACGCGCAATATTCTGGTTGGTAATATTCGGATTAATGGCTCCAGCAGGGGCATTTGTGCATCACCTTTTGATTGACAACAACATCTCGGGAGTAGAGGAATTGACTCCTAAAGTAACTGGAGTTCTAATTGGTATTTTACTCCATGTATCTACGACCATCCTCTTTGAAAGCGAGGAAGGTCATAGATTCAATTGGATTAAATTCTTGTCTATTCTTATCGGAATCGGACTGGCGGCTTTGATTGCCTAATTATTGCCAAGTAACAGAAAGCGTTAGTCTTTCTTCTCCACGAAGAATAACTATGTCTGTTTTTTGATCCTTCTCGAATTTGCTCAACGCTTCCATGTAAGTGTACATGTCGGTGACTTTGTATGTTCCAATTTGAACAACAACGTCGCCTTGTTTCATTCCGGCAATAGCAGCAGGCTTGCCTTCACGTGTGCCGTCGATGCGCATTCCTTCACCACTGAAAAGATAATCGGGAATAACACCTAGAGATACTTTGAAACTAGCTGCAGCTGTGCTTTCGTCTTTAGTTTTCAAGAAGCCGAGTTTGCCATTATCGTTTAATGCAACTACAACATCAAATATGTAGGATGCGATGGCATTAACGCCTTCATAATTGATTTTGTCAGAGTCATCACTTGGTTTGTGATAATCCTCATGTTGTCCAGTAAAGAAGTGAATAGCTGGAATTCCTGTATTGTAGAACGAAGTGTGATCACTTGGACCTACACCGCTTTCAGAATAAATATTTTTGAAACCATAGTTATTTACAAGATCTAGTTCTGCTTTCCAATCGGCAGAAGTTCCAACGCCACTAATAGCAAGTGCTTTCTCAGCATTCAATCGACCAACCATGTCAAGGTTAATCATATAATTCATATTGTCGATGGTTGGATTTTTACAGAAGTAATTACTTCCATAAAGTCCTTTTTCCTCACCGCTGAAAGCAATGAAGAGATAGTTGTTGTTTTTAGATGCAGATTTTTTCAATTTGTAAGCGACAGAAAGCATTGCGCCAACACCGCTAGCATTATCGTCTGCGCCATTGTGAATTGCTTTTTCAGTTGACAATGAATTTTCATCACCCCAACCCAAGTGGTCGTAGTGAGCGCCAATTACAACCGTTGTAGCAGCGCCATTATCGATATAGCCAATGACATTTCGAGCTTTCACTTCCTTAACTAGGCCCATTCCCAATTGAGTGCTGTCGCCAACTTGGTGAACTTTCACTGGAGGGTGTGGCACAAAGGTGAAGGTTTGAAACCAAGTACCATCGACGCCTTTTGCAGTTAAACCGATGCTCTTCATAGTTTTAACAATGAAGTCAGCCGCTTTGCGCTCAGATTCTGATCCGGTTTGACGGCCTTCATATTCATCTGAAGAAAGCGTAATAATAACTTCATTAGCTATTCTTTGGGATTTATCAGCTTTCTCTATGTAGTCAGTTGTCGCTCTAGTGCACAGGAATGATTGTGAACCTATTGCGGTGGTAACTAGCAAGATGAATGTCAGGTGCTTAAGTGCTTTGTGCTTCATAATGTTGAAATATGGCGCAATTTACAATTCTATGATGTTTAAAATACAAGGAATCATACATTTGCGCCCGCAAAACCAGAAATATGAAGTTTCCTTTCCTTTCTTTAACCATCGCATCAGTAGCTGTATTTGCAGCGTGTAAGAGTCCTCAAAAGACTGCAATGGTCGATAGTCTTCCAAATGAGCCAATTCATTATGAGTCTGAAAAGCACCTTACCAATGTGCGTCAAATGACTTATGGAGGTAACAATGCCGAAGCGTATTGGAGTTTTGACGGAAAGAAATTGATCTTTCAAAGTGACAACCCAGGTTGGAATGTAGGTTGCGATCAAATTTTCTTGCTTGACACAAAAGAAACTCCTGATAGCTCAAAGCTTTCACTTATTTCAACAGGCAAAGGAAGAACCACTTGTTCTTGGTTTATGCCGGATAATAAGTCGATCCTTTATGCAAGCACTCACTTAGCGCATGATTCATGTCCTCCAGTGCCGAATATGGGACATCGCTATGTATGGAGCTTGTATGATGCGTATGATATTTTCGTAGCAGATCTAAAGGGTAATGTGAAAAAGCAATTGACCAACAGCCCACGTTATGATGCTGAAGCAACAGTAAGTCCAAAAGGAGATAAAATTATTTTCACGTCACTTCGCACAGGTGATTTGGAATTGTACACAATGAACCTAGATGGTTCGGATGTAAAGCAAATTACAAATACTCCTGGATATGATGGTGGTGCTTGCTTCAGCGCGGATGGAACGAAAATCGTTTGGAGAGCATCACGTCCAAAAGATGCTGCTGAATTGAAAGCTTATCAAGATTTATTGAATCAAGATATGGTAGAACCAACGAACCTTGAAATATGGGTGGCGAATGCCGATGGTTCTGATGCTCATCAAGTAACTAATCTTGGTAAAGCAAATTGGGCTCCTACTTTTACACCAAAAGGTGATAAGATTATCTTCTGCAGCAATTACAAAAGTGAAAGAGGTTTTCCTTTCAATTTGTACATCATGAATTTGGATGGAACAGGTATGGAACAACTGACCTTTGATGATCAGTTTGATTCTTTCCCAATGTTTTCACCTGATGGAAAGAAATTCGTTTGGTGCAGCAATCGTCACAACGGACGCACAAGAGATACCAACGTTTTCATTGCAGATTGGATCGATTAATTCTTCCTCATGTGGAATCCTGATTTTTTTGAAGAACACGGCTATTGTTTAATTGATAATGCCATTTCTGAAAGCGGTGTTGCCGACATCAGAAATACAATCAATACATTGGTTGAGGAAAATCTATTGAAAAAAGCGGGGATAGGCAAGGAGGGGAGTTTCGAACTAGATCAAACAAAAAGAGGGGATTCAATTTTTTGGATTGATCCCCTCGAAGCTCAAGGCGGCACAAAGGAGTATCTCGATTTCATTTCTGAAATAATCACTTCTCTTAACCGCGAATTTTATATGGGTGTTCGTGACTATGAATGTCACTACACCAGATATCCTGTCGGCACTCGTTATATGGTGCACAGCGATCGACACAAACACAGTTCACATCGCATCGTTTCGTTTGTATTCTATCTCAATGAAAATTGGACAGAAGAAGACGGCGGCACATTACGTGTCTATACAGAAGGCGATAAATACTTCGACGTCCTACCAAAAGCAGGTCGCTTGATCATTTTCAAAAGTGAAATGCTGCACGAAGTGCTAATCACAAACCGTATCCGCGAAAGTATCACCGGCTGGATGCTAGATGAGCAAAGACTCTTCTAACGACCAACGACTGACGACTGGTGACCGGTGACTAATTACTGGTTACTAGTTACTAGTTACAACTTACAGCTTATAGCTTATAGCTTATAGCTTATGGCTTACAGCTTAGGCTGCCATCCACGGCGGAGTGAGGTTTAGAGCTTTCGCTTCTTCTACCAATTGATTATACCGTTGCTGCAATTGAGCATGGTGTTGGGGAAACATATTTTTCGCTCTTGCCATGCGAGTCTGAATGTTAGACAACGCATTCATTAAAGAGGTCATTTGTTCTAATTGAACATTGGCCATTGAATTATTCATGTCAGGTTAGTTTTAATACAAAACCTTATACTGACACAATGCTCAAAAGGTTTCCTTATTGCAAATCAGGGAATCTCGCTACAAAGTCATCTCTTTTCTTTTTAGAAGTGATGAATTGGTAAGTATATCGCTGATTGTTCTCCTCGAATTTACGTTTGTCATCCTTCACTTCGGTTAGAATAGTAATGAAATCTTTATCGGAACTAATAACGTTCATGATGCCTAATTTGTATTCAAAGAAATACCATGTTCCTTGATCTAACTCAATATAGACGCGCATTACGTCGGCATTTCTTCTTCTCTCAATTTCAATTTTACCTTTTACGTATCTGAATAATTGCTTCTTATCCATACTGGCAATACCGAGTAAACCAACACTACTGAAAGTCTCATCAACTGGATTCCACGACCATTTCACATCAGCTAGGTAAAGAGTACTTTGTAATTCTTCAGGAACTTTTTTCAATTGTCCACTCAAGTTGAGTTCGGAAATCAACTTGTCTGATTTTTCTGTTCCGAGTAATTCAACAAGTCCTTTCTCATACTTCGTCTTTGTTACATCAACCGGAGTGAGGTTTGGCCATTGTTCTATTTGCTCGTATATACGTTTCAAAGCAGCATCTTCGAAAGGGAAGTTAATCAAAGTAACGCCTTGGGTGGAAAGCTCATCCTTAGCAGTATTGTACTTGATTTCACCTACGTTTTTAAACTTCACCATGCCGTAATCAACATTGAAGGTAATTACACCATCCCCTTGAATTTCGCATGCCTCAGTATTCAAAACAACTAGATTGCCTGGTAGATTCGGTTGCTTA
>JBJOKO010000237.1:0-4622 GCA_046046035.1 Bacteroidota bacterium
AAACATCCGATGGAAATGGTGGAAACGTATATTATGGTAGCAATGGCACCTATACAGTATGTCTATCAATTACAACATCACTAGGCTGCACAAATACGCAGTGTTATGATGTTGTTGTGGAAGGCATGACCGATGAGTGTTTGCTAAACGAAGTTAATGTTCATGTAGAAGCAGATTACACTGGCGATCTTATGGATGTTGTAGCTTTTGCTTTGCTTAACGAAGATCTTCCTTTGGTTGAATATGAAATGATCATCAACAATCAAACATCTATTGACGCTACATTCTGTGTTGCTGATGGTTGTTACAGTGTTGAAATCAACAACGATATCGAACTTCAGGGTTATATCAACCTTACAGTTTCTGTAAACGGAGAGCAAGTGGCTAATGATATTCTTCAGCCGGTTACCAATGGAGGAACTTTGAGTTTTGGCGTCAACCAAGATTGCGAGGTGGGCGTAAATGAATTTAACGGTCTAAATGTGGGTGTTTATCCAAACCCTGCCAACGGCAACATTACCCTAACAAGCGCGAAAGTTTTGCAAAATGCTCAAGTGATAATATTTGATATTCAAGGTCAAATGGTTCAAACGTTTAAAATGAACGGCACTTCAGCCCAAGTTTCTGTAGAAAATCTATCTATTGGTCTTTATAATATAGTAGTAGTAGATGGCGATTCTAAATCGACTGCACGACTTGAGATTTTTAAATAAGATCCTATAAAATAATATAAAAAAAGCCCTTTCAGTCATGAAAGGGCTTTTTTTTGGTTAAATCCGGTTAATAAGAATGGCAAAGTGCATACGGGGATAGGGGAAGTCGGGTTATCTTCGCCCCGTTCTACTAAAACCTTAGTATGTCATACCAAAAGCTCAATATTATTACCGGTTGGCTATTGTTTGTAATAGCTACTGTTGTTTACTACCTTACTCTTGAACCGTCAATGCCTTTCTGGGATTGTGGGGAGTTTATCGCATCAGCTTATAAACTTGAAGTTGGTCACCCTCCTGGGGCTCCTTTCTTTATGTTGCTAGCGCACGTGTTTTCATCCTTCGTGAGCCCTGAAAAGGTTCCTTTCATGATCAATATGTTGTCTGCAATTTCTTCTGCGGCAACGATTATGTTCTTGCATTGGACGATTACTCACTTGGCTAAAAAAATGGCAGACCTTACAGGTACTTTTTCTACAGGAAAAATGTGGGCTGTTTTGGGAAGCGGTATAGTAGGAGGATTGGCTTACACATTTAGCGATTCTTTCTGGTTTTCTGCAGTAGAAGGTGAGGTATATGCTATGTCATCACTTTTCACCGCTGTAGTTTTCTGGGCTATCCTGAAATGGGAGTCGGTGGTGGATGAAACAGGTTCACTTCGTTGGATAATCTTGATTGCATACCTGATGGGGCTTTCAATTGGAGTCCATCTTTTGAACCTCTTGGCTATTCCAGCAATTTGCATGGTATATTATTTCAAACGAAATGAATTTTCGTGGAAAGGTGTCATCATTACTGGCGCAGTATCATTGGCTTTGCTCGGCTTGATTCAAGTAGGAGTAATTATTTACGCTGTGAAACTCGCGGGATTCTTTGAAAGATTGTTCGTGAATAGCTTCGGCATGCCATTCAATTCTGGAGTGATATTCTACTTCGCATTATTGATTGGTCTTATTGTGCTTGGATTGATGTATTCCAGAAAGAAAGGCTATGTTGTTCTCAATACTCTTATTCTTGGTGTTACTGTTGCGATGATTGGATATTCATCATTCGCAACAATCATTATTCGTTCTCAAGCGAATACGCCAATGGATGAGAACAATCCAGAGAATATCTTCTCATTGCTTTCTTACTTGAATCGTGAGCAATATGGTGATCGTCCTCTATTGAGCGGTCCATATTTCAATACACCTGAAGTAAAAACAGATCCATATATTGATGGTGCTGATGTTTGGGTGAAATCATATAGTGTAAAAGAAGACAGAACTAGTGAGCGTATTGTGCTTAGTTCTCGTGAGCGTTTTGCTGCAGAAAAATATGTGGCGGAACATCCTGATCAAAAATTGAAAATTGTTGAGGAATACGTTGAAAGTGGCGAGAAAAAAGAAAGCGTTGTAAACTATCGTCCAGAATTCCAAGGGATTTTCCCACGTATGTATTCAAGCCAAGGAAGTCATATCAATGAGTACAAAACATGGAGTAATTACAAAAATTGGAATACTGCAGGTGGTCGCGAAAAGGTTAAGAAAGATGAGACATACATCGCTCAATTAGAATACCAACTTGGACAGGCAGAAACCCGTGATGAGTTCAACTCGATTATGCGCGCTTTGGACAAGAAGTACGAAGACATGATGCCAACCAAAGGTGAAGATTTGAGCTATTTCTTTAGCTATCAAATCAACTGGATGTATTGGAGATACTTCATGTGGAATTTTGCTGGAAAGCAAGATGACACACAAGGAAATGGTGACTTCATGGACGGTAACTGGATTTCTGGTTTTAGTGCTGTTGATGAAGCTCGTCTCGGCAAGCGAGATGCATTGCCAGAAATGGAAAAACAAAACCGTGGATTTAATAAGTTCTTCTTTATTCCACTTATTCTTGGTGCAATTGGATTGCTTTTCCAATTGGTTCGCCATCCAAAAGATTTTTCTGTGGTTACTTTATTGTTCTTCCTTACTGGATTTGCAATCGTAATTTACTTGAATCAAACACCTCTTCAACCACGTGAGCGTGACTATGCATATTCAGGTTCTTTCTATGCTTTTGCCATTTGGATTGGACTTGGTGTTTATGCACTTTATGATGCTGCAACAAGTATGACATGGAAACAACTTGGAATGTTAGCTGCTATGACAATCGGTGGTTCTATTGTATTGTATGGAGTAGAGTCTGCTGCTAGTGGTGATAAAGGATTTAGCTTGTCTCTACTATTCATGAGCGTAATATCCACGGCTGCTTTTGCTTTGATGACAGCAATCAATCAATTCTCTAAGGGTGATACTGCATGGAAGGGAATATTGGCTACGGCTCTTTCTCTTACGGCGCCAGTGCTCATGGCAAGCGAGGGTTGGAATGATCACAATCGTGAGAACAGAAGAACTGGTATCGATATGGCGATTAACTATCTGAATTCGCTTCAGCCAAATGCTATTCTGTTTACCAATGGTGATAATGATACATTCCCTCTTTGGTATGCTCAAGAAGTAGAAGGAATCAGAACAGACGTTCGTGTTGTGAATCTTTCGCTTTTGAATACAGATTGGTACATCGATCAAATGAAACGCAGAGCTTATGAAAGCGCTCCAGTTCCATTTACGATGAGCGAACAGAAATATAGACAAGGTACTCGCGATGTATTGTTCCTTGATCCATACAATAAAACTACTGGATTTATGCCGGTTAGTGAAGCACTTGATTTCACATTGAATGAAGCAAACGTGATAAAGAATGGCGATCGTTCAGTGCACTATTTGCCTTCTTATATGTTTAGTTTGAAAGTTTCAGATCAAGTAGTAGAGCAATACAAACCATTCGTTCATGAAGGTGATTCTATCGTAAGTGAAATGAAATGGGGTATTGTTGATGGTCAAGGAAATCCAAGATCATATGTGACGAAAGCACAAATGATGGTCCTAGATCTATTGAAAAATATGGATTGGAGCCGCCCAGTTTATTTTGCCGTAACTACAGGTGGCGAAGCATACATGGGGCTTGAGCGTTACTTCCAACTAGAAGGTTTGGCATATCGTCTTACACCAATCTTGCATGCACCAACAAGCAATCCAAACCTAGAAGGTGGTGTTGCTTCCGACTTGATGTATGAAAACATGATGAACAAGTTCCAATGGGGAAATATGGATACACATGATATCTATATGGATGAGAACAACAGAAGAATGACATCAAATCTTCGTCTACAGTTTAGTCACCTTGCGGAACAGTTGATTACTGAAGGTAAGAAAGACAAAGCAATTGAAGTTCTTGATAAGTGTATGAACGTAATGCCAGAGAAAAACGTGCCTTACGATCAGCCGCAAATCATGTGGACTTTGAGTGAGCTTTACTACGAAGCTGGAGATTCTATTAAAGGTTTGAATCTAGCTAAACGTATGTATGAGTTGAACACACAAGAATTGAATTATTACAACTCATTAGAAGGTGATGCTGAGCGTCAAGGAATGATGACTAGAGATATTGAGATGCGTGCTCGATTGAATTCGATTATGGCAGGCCAAGCTGCAGACCATTTCCCTAACGATCCTGAAGTTATCAAGATGAAAGAGGAAAGTGATGCTATTCTTAATGAATTTGGAATTCAGCCACAACGTCCTCAACCAAGACAACAACCGGCAATGCCTCAGGATACAACGAAGCCTACAACTCAACCTGCACCAGCAGGGGATACAGGCAAGCGAATATTGAATCTTGAGCCAGACGGCCCAGGGTACAAACCAGCAGGTAAAAAATAAGATCAAAACGTCCCGCAACAGCGGGACGTTTTTTTTCTCCCAATCCGTTATCTTTGCCCTCAATTAATTTAGACATGCACGAATTTTTAGCTCCTTTCGAATCGGCTTCTGGTATTATTGATCTATTCACACTCATCATCATGGAGATTGTGTTGGG
>JBJOKO010000238.1:0-4597 GCA_046046035.1 Bacteroidota bacterium
CTGTTCAGTTTTTCAAAAGTGATATGCCCGAGCCTAATGATCAAATGATCAATTCTTCGGTAAACAATTTGGAATATGAACTAGCGAGTAATATTCGCAAGGCTATGCGAAGTGATAAGCCTGCTGTCGCTATTATTCAAGGCCATGGCGAATTACAGCCGATTCAAATGGCTGATTTCCTTACTGGTTTGGAAGAAAACTATGCTATTGATTTTGTAGAAATCAAAGGCCAAGTAAATGCACTTAGCGATAAATTAGAAAAGCTTCCAAACAGAACGAATAGATATCAAGCGATTGTTATTGCTAAACCCGATAGTGTTTTCTCTGATCAAGACCGTGTGATTATTGATCAGTTTGTAATGAATGGTGGTAAAGTTCTTTGGATGGTTGACCCTGTGTTAACTGACTTAGATAGTTTGCGCACTGCTCAGCAAACCATGGGTATGAGCAATGAAATGGGATTGTATGAAATGTTGTTTGAATATGGCGCTCGTATCAATCGCAATATTGTAATCGATTATCAAGGAGCTCCTATTGCTTTCGATACAGGACCGATGGGAAATCAAAGAAACATCCAAATGTTTACTTGGTTTTATTCTCCATTGTGTTTTGCTCCTGAAGATGCTCACCCAGTTGTGGCAAATTTGGATCCTGTAAAATTTGATTTTGCGAGTAGTATTGATTCCGTAAACCCGAATCCAGAAGTACATAAAATTCCAGTTCTTCGTAGTTCGGAATTATCTAAAGCTCTGAAAACACCTGTTCGAATTAATACTTCTGTTGTCAATTTGGACATTGAATATTTCAAGCAAGGATCACAGCCAAAACAAATAATGGCAATGATAATGGAGGGGCAATTCCCTTCTGCTTTCAAAGATCAATTGCCTGTATCGATTCGCCAAGATCCGAATGTGGCTTACCGCGACAAGAGTGTAAATACCTCTATGGTTGTGATTGCTGATGGTGACGTAGTGCGCAATAATGTGATGGAAACACCCGAAGGACCTCGTCCGCAGGCATTGGGTTTTGATCGTTATGCAGAACGTGTGGTTTATGATAATAAAGAGTTCTTGCTGAATTGTATGAACTATTTGTTGGATGACCAAGCGTTGATTAGTGTGCGCTCACGTACAATCAAGCTTCGCAAATTGGATGAAAATCTAATCGCAGAAAATAGAACTCGCATACAAATCGAAAATGCAGCATTGCCAATTGTAGTATTGATTGCCGCAGGATTCGTTCAACTTTATTTCAGAAAGAAAAAATGGGCTAAATGAAAAAGAACTTGCTCTTATTAGGATTATTGGTTGTACTCGCTTTAGCCGCTTATTTTATTTACAAAAAAGATTCTGCATCGACACTCGCTGGCAAACCATTGAGTGATTTTGCAATCGCTGACACAGCTTCTGTTACCAAGATTTTCATTGCAGATAAGCAAGGTAAATCTGTTTTGCTCGAACGTGTGCCAGGACAACGCTATTGGAAATTGAATGGTAAATATCTTGCTCGTAAAGATGCTTTGGATTTGCTATTAGCGACAGTAAGCAGACTCAATGTAAAAGGTGCCTTACCAGAATCTGGTCGTGATAACATGATGCGTGTATTGGCAAGTTCTGCTCGCAAGGTTGAGATATATCAAGGAGGAGATGAACCTTCAAAGATTTATTATATCGGAACTGCCACACCTGATCACATGGGAACGATCATGCTTTTGGAAATTCCAGGAATCGGCCGAAGTGATGAGCCGTATATTACTTATATGGAAGGATTCACAGGATTTCTTACTCCTCGTTTCTTCCCAGATGAAAGCGAATGGAGATATACAGGAATGTTTGACTATCCGACCATGGATTTTACTCAGGTAGATGTCATTGATAATATGAATCCAGAGACATCATTTTGTGTGAATTATTATGGGGGTAATTCAATCGGAATGCAAACAGGGTATAATGTTTATACCAACTCATTCTCCACTCCTATTCCTGTTTTCGACACATTGAAAGTTAAAGATCTTTTGATTCAATTTAAGAGAGTTTACTTTGAAACTTACAATACTTACTTGAAGCCAGAGGCAATCGATTCAATTAATAGAACTGTTCCTGCTTATACACTTCAAGTACACGAAAAGTCCGGTGTTACGAAGAAAGTAGATATTTATAATAAGCGCGCAGCGAAACGTCATTTTGATGACGCAGGGAATGAAGTTCCTTGGGATATGGATTATTTCTGGGGAAAAACTGGAGAAGGAGAAATGGCATTAGCCCAAAGATTTGTCTTCGGGCCTCTTGTTAAACCTTTAGGATTTTATCTTAAACCAGCAGGAAAGTAATATCCCTGCTGCTATTCCAGCATTAAGAGATTCCGCTTTTCCAGCGCCTGGTATATGAACTTTTTGAGTAAGCAATGATTCAATCTGCGGTCTAATTCCGTGGCTTTCACTACCAATTACTAAAGCTGTTTTTTCTGGAAATGAATAGTCAAATGCATTGACCCCTTCAAGGTCGGCACCTGCTACTGTGAAACCTTTTTCCCGAAGATTCTCTATGTATGAAGCCAAATCAACATAAGTAACTTTTACACGAAACAGGCTGCCCATCGTCGATTGAACAACCTTTGGATTGTACAATTCAACAGTATCTTCAGAGCAAATGATTTCATCAAATCCAAACCAATCTGCAGTTCGAAGTATTGTTCCCATGTTGCCGGGGTCCGAAATACCGTCCAATAAAATCTGATTAGATGATTTCATTTGATCAATATTGTTCTCTGGAACATGCAAAACCGCTAGGTAGTCTGAAGGTGTGTTAAGCGCTGAAATTTGGGTCATGTCTTTCGAGTTAACCAAAATTCCCTGTTTAAACTTTTCTAGAAAAGCCGCATCACAGCTATACAAGCTATGCAATTTGAAATTAGATTGCAGGGCTTCTTCAACAGGTTTCTTACCTTCGATGAGGAAGAGACCATGTTCTTTACGGAACTTTTTTTGGTGAAGAGATTTCACCAATTTCAAGTCTTTTTTTATCGGCAGCATTTTTGACTGAAATTGCAGCCGCAATATATGGCAGGTAAGCACACATATCGACTCGCATTATTTCTGATTGTAATAATCGGAACATTTCAGTCGTGCACCATATTTCACAATATCAAAGAAGACGAAGTTTATTTCAAAAAACACAAGATCAAAGTTCATGATGCTCCAGCGGATTATCATGTTTCGTCTACCGATCTTCTTTCATTAACGAAATTCAAACCGAATAGAAGAATACTTCTTGCCCGTTTCAATCTAGGTATTTATACTCTCGTTCCAAAAAAGGCACTAGCAAGAAGTGAGAAGCGCGTTGCCATTCGTTGCAAGGCAAAAAATGCAAAACGAGCAGAAAAGAACAAAAAGCCTAAAACATGTCAATCACTTTGGGCTTGGATGGCCTATACTATCGGAGAGCCGCCGGCACAACTTGATAGCGTGAAAATGGAAAAAAGCGTAGAGCAAATGTCTGCGTACCTTGATAAGCGTGGTTATTTCAACAATAAGGTTGAAGCCGAAGTTATTTATAAGAGAAAAGGTTTAATATTCTGGAGAAAGGGAAAGAAATGTAAGGTCAATTATAATGTCAATCCCGGTCTGCCTTACAAAATCGGAATAATTAAATATAAGATTGAGGATCCAAAAATGGATTTGAGAACACAAGAATTATTCGAATCTTCCACCCTAAAATCTGACATGTTATTTGATGTTGATGCATTAGACGCAGAACGTGAGCGTATTGCTACTTTTTTCAACAACAGAGGCTATTACGAGTTTACCAAAGATTATATCATTTTCGATGTAGATAGCAGCGCAGGGAATCATTATGCAGACATTACACTAAGACTTCAAATGCCGCGAATTCCTATGCAAGGTTCTGCAGATAGCCTTGTGGCGGTTCCTCATAAAAAGTACTTCTTAGGTGAAGTAAATATTGTAACTGATTTTAGTCCTGGTTTAACAGAACTCGCATTCACTGACACAATTTATTATGAAGGATTGCGCATTCTGTGTAATGGAGAACCTGAGCTGAAACCAAGTCTCCTTTCCTACACCACTCTTATTGGCAAGGGTGAAATGTATCAGAAGGACCGAGTTGACCTTACCTATAAACGTTTCACTCAATTGGGGACGAACAAGTCGGTGAATATTCAATTGGTTCCTCGCACAGAAGTTGATTCTACAGGATTAAACATTTTGGATGTCTATATATTTTTAAATCCTGCTAAAAAACAGACATTCTCACTTGATCCAAGGTTAACCAACAGATCCGGAAATACAGGTATTTATGGCAACTTGGTATATCGTCATAAGAACGTTTTTAAAGGCGCAGAATCCCTTGAATTTAAAATCGTGACCGGTTTTGAGGCCACTCGTGCGATTACAGAAACCGTATCAACAGAGACAGGCACTGAAGAAGTAAAACGATCTTTTCAATTGAATACTTTCGAATTTGGTCCTGAATTGTCATTGCGTGTCCCAAGATTAGTTGGCTTTAGTTCTTTTAAAATGAAAAAGAATAGTGAGCCTTTTACGAATTTCACAGTGGCGCTCAACTATCAAAAACGACCA
>JBJOKO010000239.1:0-4595 GCA_046046035.1 Bacteroidota bacterium
GGGAAAGATCCAGCCATGTTTGGTGTACCAGAAATATCACCGCAATAAGCACCACCTGCCATGAAATTGCAAGGGATTGGAGAATCTCCGTTGTTATTGCAAGTTACAGTAAGGCCAAGATTGTTGATGTTGAATTCTATTGCACCAACTGTATAAGTGATACTATCAAGACTTAATGAGTCGATCGCAAGCGGAAGATCAGGAGCGCCAGGGATATCGCTAATCAAAGACGGAGCCTTTACATAAACGATATCGCTGTAAGGAACACCAACTTGTCCTGGATCAAAATTCTCTCCTACTGAAGGGTCTGGAGAAACACCAAATGCATTACCGCCCCAATCAAAGGAGTTAGGATCACATTGACTGAAAGTGACAACAGATGCTAAAAGGAATGAAAAAGAAAGTAAGGTTTTTTTCATACTCTAAAATTATAATTCTCTCTCCACTTCTTCCATGTAAACCAAGTCAATGGCTTCATTCAAGGTTGGAGTAATTTTCAATACTGATTCTAATTGAGAAATAGTGATTAGTTTTTTCACTGTTTCCTGCAAGCCACAAAGAACGAATGTTCCATTTGCATCTCTGCATGCGCGATTTGCTACAAGTACAGCAGACAAACCAGATGAATCGATGTAGCGAGTTTCGCTAAGATCCATAACTAGATTTTTTGTGCCTGATTTACTGAGCATCACGATTTCGCTTTTCAATTCTGGAGCGTGAATAGCATCAAGCTTTTCAACTTTAGATTTGATAACAGCTACTTTGTCTTTATTTTCAACTTCAAACTTCATGGTGGTAGGAGGTTTGTGACAAATATACGACAATTCGTCCTATAAAAAGTCAAATTTATGAGGTAAAATGCTACTTTCTTGAGTTTTGGTTCTAGTTTAAACCACTAGGTCTACGATTTTGAGCCAGAAGGTAGATAACAGCCATCCTTACAGCCACGCCGTTTTCTACTTGGTCTAAGATGATACTTTGATCACTATCTGCCACATCACTTGTAATCTCAACACCGCGGTTGATAGGGCCTGGGTGCATGATTACAATCTTTTTAGAAAGACTGTCAAGTAGAGCTTTGTCTAAGCCATACTGCATGGAATACTCGCGTAAACTTGGGAAGTATCTTACTCCAACCTCTTGTCTTTCAAGCTGTATGCGCAACATATTAGCCACATCGCACCACTCCAAGGCTTTTCTTAAATCGTGCTCAACCTTGACGCCCATTGACTCAATGTGCTTAGGAATGAGCGTGGTAGGTCCACAAACCATCACTTCAGCTCCTAGTTTTTTCAAACAGTGAATATTTGAAATTGCAACGCGGCTATGAGTGATATCCCCTACAATCACAATTTTTTTGCCCTTTACCGTTCCGAGGCGCTCCCGGATCGAGTAGGCATCGAGTAAAGCTTGAGTTGGATGCTCATGTGTGCCGTCGCCAGCATTCACAATAGATGCATCGATATGTTTGGATAAGAACAGACAGCTACCAGGAGCACTGTGGCGCATTACCACCATGTCCACTTTCATTGCCAAAATGTTGTTTACAGTATCCACTAATGTTTCTCCTTTTTTCACCGAAGAAGTAGAGGCACTAAAGTTTACAACATCCGCACTAAGGCGCTTTTCAGCCAATTCAAAGCTTAATCTTGTTCTCGTCGAATTCTCAAAAAATAGATTGGCAACAGTTATATCGCGAAGTGATGGAACCTTTTTAATCGGACGACTCAAGACCTCCTTGAATTCATCCGCTTGAGAAAAAATTAATTCAATATCCTCTCTTGTCAGATCGGTAATTCCAAGTAGGTGCTTGACGCTAAGTTTTTTTTCCATTATTCAACGTCCGTTAAAAGTAAAACCTTGTCTTCTCCTGATTCCTTTCTCCACATAACTTTGACTTGTTGATTGTCATAACTATCAATTGATCGTCCGATATACTTCGGTTCGATTGGTAGTTCGCGACTGAAACGACGGTCAATCAAGACTAATAATTCAATTGACTTTGGTCGACCATATTCCATCAAACCTTCTATTCCCGCTCGAATCGTTCGACCAGTGTATAGAACGTCATCAATGAGAACAACGGTTTTATTTTCTAAGTCAAAAGGAATCTCTGTCGGACTTGCTACGAGCGTTTTGTCATTTCTTCGAAAGTCATCTCTGTAGAATGTCGGATCGACCTTGCCATATTTTATATTCGCTTCGGGCTTGATTTCTTTCAACTTCTCCACGATGCGTTCTGCAAAAAGAACACCTCGAGGCTGTAATCCTAAGATTACAGTATTGTTAAAAAGATCATGATTTTCGATCAATTGATAGCATAGCCTGTTGATGATCAGACTCAGATGCTTGCTATCTATGAGTGTAAGCGTCGGCATAAGTGAGGACAAATATAGTTCGAAGTACGGCAATTAATCGTGTCAACTCAAATGAATGAATTCAATTATTACTTAATCCCTGGAATGGGCGCCAATCATAGAATCTATGAAAAGTTCAAATTGGAATATGGTAAAGTCCATTATTTGAATTGGATGGAACATAGAAAATCAAGGACTTTAAAGGATTTGGCCATTATTATGGCTGAAAGAATTAATACCACAAACAATATCATTATTGGTTCTTCAATGGGAGGTATGATGGCGGTAGAATTGAGCCATATTGTGAAGCCTGTGGCCTCAATCCTCATAAGTGCCCCTACCAAAAAGCATCAATTCCCATTGATTTTGAAACTCATTGAAAAAGCAAAAATTCATCGCCTAGCTTCCGTAAATACCATTCCTAAGCTCTACAAATTAGCGGATACATTTATGGATTTTAAAACTGATGAACAAAGGGAGATGTTTTATGAAATGCTGAATGAGCTACCTCCCGAATTCATTCATTTTTCTGTTAGAGCTGTGCTTGAGTGGAAAAATCAAATGGGACCTTCCGGCAAACACATCCAAATCATCGGTTCTGAGGATCGGCTATTCAACCCCAAAAAAATGTACCGCCCAATTGTGCTGCAGGGTGGAGGGCATTTCTCTGCCTTCGACAGAGGAGATCAAATTTCTGAAATAATTAATGATTACATCAGAAAAGAATTCATTGAAAAGCGTAACGAATAGGCATTTCTTGCGTATCAAAGCCAAAATTCACCACCCAATGCGTTATTTATTCATAGCAGTAATTGCTCTTTTTTCTATTTCAGGATACAGTCAAAAAACAGAAACAAAACTTCACAGTGTTCAACTTTTCAGTGGAGATATTTTTGAAGGTACACGCCTGATTTACGCGAATCCAATTCTCAAAACACCTGTTTTTGAACTTGATGAGAAAAAGTTTGATTCACCAACTGTGGCTTACTTTCAAAATAACCACGGCTATTTCGCGAACTTGACAAACATCTATGGTCCAAAAAATGAGCGTTATGCAATTCGCATTCGCAGCGGAAAAATCAATCTTTTTGAAGAAGTTGAAATAGAGCCTTATGCCGGTGATGAATTAGCAGCTTCTGATTCAGAAGAGAATGAAATGCTCGCTACCGGTGAAGTATTTGGTTTCTACAATATGGGAACAGGTGAAATCAAAAAAGCGAATTACAAGAACCTTCGCGCCGACATGGCGGATAATGAAGCAGCAACAAAAGAACTGAAAGGTTACCGCAACATGCGATTGCTTCAATTCGGATTAATAGGAGCAGGGGCAGGATTAATCGCCTACGATATCTTTAAACAAAGAGACAATAACGTTGAATTTACCGTGCCAATCGCACTTGGAATTGCTATCGGTGGTTCTTCTTATTTCCTTGAAGCGAAAAAAGAAGACGCACTATGGATGGCAGCAGATGCCTACAATAAATAAAGATTAAATGCTATTGACCATCTTGCTGACTTGCTTGATGTCATTTTTCAAATAGCCTTTTGTATCGAATTTTTTAGCCTCAGCGAGAAGAGTCAAAGCTTCTCGCTTTTTTCTTTTATTAGCTGAAATAACAGCAAGATTCAAATAAACCATTGCTTTGTCATGGTCCATTCTAAGTCCATGATTAAGTGCTGATTTGAAATATTTTTCACTTTGAGTTAGGCTGTTCTTTTGTGCATCAACAGAACCTAAAAGGAAGAAGTAATACCCTTTTTGATTTTTCCAAAGATGATCCGGATTGATGCGCTCTAACCAAATCTTTGCTTTATCCATTTTTTGTTGACGAAGCTGAAAAAAAGCCATGATCAATCGAGTGCTTCTCAATGTGAGCAATACCAACACTGCGGTAAACAGAGTCATGAAAATGCCGCTTACCCAGCTTCCGTCTACAAAAAGATAAACACTGTATGCTAATGCTGCCGCTGCAATGGCAATCTTTACAATTCTTCCGTCAATTGATTTCATATCGAAAATTAAAAAAGGAGTGCAAATCTACGATGAATCTCCTCTTTAAATCAAACTCGATTCAATCTTGGAATATCCCTCTGCTGGATTTTTTGAAGATTAGATAGCAATTCAAGACTTCTACGTTGAGTCTCAACTGAAATGGCCTTATAGTGCTCATTCAATTCTTTACTGCCTTGCTTAAACGAATGCGCGTCAATTCTAAGGAGCTGATAGTTAAGCTCGTC
>JBJOKO010000240.1:0-4590 GCA_046046035.1 Bacteroidota bacterium
GCGATTCTTCTTGAATGCCGGTTTGTCAAACAGATTGCCCTCATACACGGACCTCTATTATGATGGACCATCAAATATTGGCAACGCCAATCTTCAGCCTGAGAATGCATTCAATATGGAAGCTGGATTTAAGAATACTACAAGTAAGATTACTTGGCAAGCATCAGGTTTCGTTAGAGACATCGACAATTTCATTGACTTCGTTAGGGACAGTGTAAATGCAGATTTCCAACCACGAAACTTCCAACATGTTCAAGTGAAAGGAGCGGATATTTCTGCATCTTATAAATTCAGTGGTAGTGCTCAATACGAAGTTGCACCGACATTAGCTCGCGTGAGTTACACTTATCTTGACGCTACGTTGTTAAACGATAATTTGGAAAGCAAATATGCCCTAGAGCACCTTCGTCATCAGTTAACAGCAATGTTGTCTATTAAAACAGGTCAGAACCTATCGCACTCGTTTACATTCAGATATAATGAGCGATTTAAGGGGCAAGAATATGGAGTGCTGGATTACAGAATTGCCTACAGTCACAATAAATGGCGCTTCACCGGCGACGTAACAAATATTTTGGATCGTGAGTACAAAGAGGTAGGATTCATACCTATGCCCGGACGTTGGTTCCGACTAGGTGTTGAATTTAAACTCAATTGATTACTTAATCGGGCATTTAATAAATTGCCTTAAATTTGGACTTATGAAAATCCTCATCACTGGAGGAGCTGGTTTCATCGGCTCGCATGTCGTTCGCCTCATGGTGAACAAGTATCCCAATTTTCAAATTTTCAACCTCGATAAGCTCACCTACGCGGGCAATCTGGAGAATTTGACAGACATTGAAAACAAGCCTAATTACACTTTTGTAAAAGGCGACATCAATGATAAAGAATTCCTCCGTGATTTATTCGCAAAAGAGCAATTTGATGGTGTAATGCACTTGGCTGCTGAAAGTCACGTAGACCGCAGCATATCAGGTCCAGATGCATTCATAGAAACAAATATCAATGGTACATCGAATCTACTCGGTGCAGCATTAGAAATTTGGAAAGGCAATTTCGAAGGAAAGAAATTCCATCACATTTCTACAGACGAAGTATTTGGTTCGCTCGGACCAGAGGGCAAATTTTCAGAAACTACTCCATACGATCCACGCAGTCCATACAGCGCAAGTAAAGCGAGTAGCGATCATATCGTAAGAGCATATCATCACACTTACGGAATGCCTGTGGTTGTTACGAATTGTAGCAACAACTACGGCAGTCATCACTTCCCAGAGAAGTTGATTCCGTTGATGATTCATAATATCAAAAACAATAATCCCCTACCTGTATATGGCAAGGGTGAAAATATCCGCGATTGGCTTTGGGTAGAAGATCATGCCCGCGCTATCGAAGTGGTATTCATGAAAGGCGTGAGCGGCGAAACCTATTGTGTTGGTGGAAACAATGAGTGGAAGAACATTGATTTGGTGCACATGCTTATCAAATTGATGGATCAGAAACTTGGTCGCGCAGAAGGTGAGAGTTTGAAACTCATCACGTATGTGAAAGACCGCGCTGGACACGATATGCGCTATGCTATCGACGCTACAAAAATCAAAAACGAACTTGGATGGGAACCAACCCAACCATTCGAAGAATTGCTTTCAAAAACAATTGATTGGTATTTAGCGAATGAAGCGTGGTTGAATAACGTAACTTCGGGCAATTATAAAAAATACTACGAAGCGCAGTACGAACAACGATAAATTCAAATGGGTTTTTTAGGTCTATTTTCAAAGAAAACAGTTGAGCCAGCAGCAGAACCGATCGACTTTTCGTTGGTAGGAGTAGACATGCACAGCCATCTTGTTTTTGGAATTGACGACGGAGCCCAAACCATCGAGGATTCGTTGATGCTTATCGGGCAGCTCAAAGAAATGGGCTATTCGAAATTTATCACTACTCCTCACATATACCGAGACTTGTATTTCAATTCCCCAGAAACAATTCTCCCGAAATATGAAGCTGTAAAAAAAGCCATTGCAGAAAACAACTTAGATGTTGAATTCCAAGTGGCAGCTGAATATTTTTTAGATGAACATTTTGAAGATTTAATAGAAAAAGAACTTCTTCTTACATTCGGTAAGAAGAATGTTCTTTTTGAATTGTCATTTGATTCAGAGCCTGCCTCTATTCAACGCGCGATATTCAATATGCAATTGCGCGGTTACAAGCCAATCCTGGCGCATCCAGAGCGCTATCCTTATTATCATAAGAATTTCAAGAAATACGAAAATTTCGTTGATCAAGATATTGCACTACAACTCAATATCAATTCGATTACTGGTCACTACGGGCCAGAGATAAAGCGCGTTTCAGAGAAATTGATTGATGCAGGTATGATCTCTTATATCGGCACCGATTGTCATCACATGGGCCATATCAACTTAACCCAGCAAGCAAGAAAAAATGAGCATCTTAGAAAGCTCATTGAATCTGGGAAGTTAAAAAATAAGCAGCTGTTTCCAGCTGCTCAATAATATTCTAATAAGTAGAAATAAAAGCTTAACCAGCTACTTCAGCTAGTTGCACTTTCAATCCATCAAGTTCATTTGAAAGATGAATTTGACAACCCAATCTGCTATTATTTTTTACAAAAAAAGCTTGATCGAGCATTGCCTCTTCATCATCGCTGCGGTCGTGCAATTGATGATCAGATAGAATGTACATGTGGCAAGTAGCGCACATAGCCATACCACCGCATGTGCCTTCAACAGGCAATTCATACGATTTGCAAAGCTCCATCATGTTCATATTCATATCAGTCGGAGCTTCGAGTTCGTGCTCCACACCCTGACGGTCAACTACAGTAACTTTAATCAGATTATCCATTTGCTTTGAGGCGTTGAATTAGAAACCATTTACACCATTAACGGTAGTGTATTTCAATACATAGTTTTTATCAGGGTAAATACGCTTAAACGCACTTTGAACCATCAATGTCGTTTCGTGGAAACCACAAAGAATCAATTTCAATTTACCGGGATAAGTATTGATATCACCTACTGCATAAACGCCAGGAACGTTGGTGCTGTAGTCGAATGTATTTACTTCAATTGAGTTCTTGTCGATATTCAATCCCCATTCAGCAAGAGGACCGAGCTTTGGAGAAAGACCGAAGAGTGGCAACCAGTGGTCACACTCCACATTGCTTTCACCATTATCTTGATGAGAAACTTTCACCGAGCGAAGAATTGAATCTCCATTTACTCCAGTGATTTCAGCATCGGTGATAAGATTGATCTTACCAGCCGCAGCCATATCAAATACTTTTTGAACGCTATCAGGGTGACCGCGGAAGCTTTTGCTTCTGTGCACTAGGGCAACAGATTCAGCGCCATTATTAGCCAAATAGATTGACCAGTCAAGAGCAGAATCACCACCGCCGCTAATTACAACGCGTTTGCCTTTATACATAGAAGGATCGCGCACAATGTACTCGATGCCTTTGTCTTCAAAATCACCGATGTTAGCAATAGGTGGTTTGCGCGGTTCGAAACAACCAAGACCGCCCGCAATAGCGATTACAGGAGCTTTGTGTTTAGTGCCGCGAGAACCGGTAACAATAAAGAATTTATCGTCCTCAGTTTTTTCTATTGACTCAGCTCTTTCACCTAGAGTAAATCCAGGTTTGAAAGGCTCGGCTTGTTTCATCAAATTATCGATAAGATCTCCAGCAAGTACCTCTGGAAATCCGGGGATATCGTAGATTGGTTTCTTTGGATAAATCTCAGTGAGTTGTCCTCCTGCTTGCGGCAAAGCGTCTATAAGGTGGCAACGAAGTTTTAAAAGTCCTGCTTCAAAGACGGTGAAAAGACCACAAGGGCCAGCACCAATTACCAGGATATCTGTTTCAATCATAATCTATATTAGTCTAAATCGGCCGTAAAAGTAATGGAATCAAAATTCTATCAAGCGTGATTCCAGTCACTCTGTGGAACAAATTCAACTGACATTTGTTCGTTTGCCGCGATTCTCGTTAATCAAGCTGTAGTTGTAACCGCTTCAACTGCCTTAATTTCAGGCACTGCCGCTTTGATTGCCCCTTCTACACCTGCTTTCATAGTCATGCTCGACATCGAGCAAGTAGTGCATGCTCCGTGCAATTCCACTTTCGCAGTAAGGTCATCCGTTACTTCCACTAGGGTAATTCCACCTCCATCAGCCTCAAGATAAGGGCGAATGGTGTTGAGTGAGTCATTAACCTTTTTAAAAATTTCGTGTTGTGCCATTGCTTAATTTGCTTCTGTTACGTGCTTTTCCTTTTTGCGGAAAGGCAACATTCTCAATTCCTTCTCAAAATTATTTACAATTTCATCTAAGTACTTTACCGCTGGTGTACCGTCTTGTAAAACAGCTGGTCTTCCCGCATCTCCTGACTCACGAATGCTCTGAATCAGTGGAAGTGGTCCAAGGTACGGCACTTTAAGTTCCTCGGCAAGATGTTGAACTCCGTCTTTTCCAAATAGGTAGTACTTGTTTTCTGGCAATTCAGCTGGGGTAAACCAAGCCATATTTTCCACCATTCCCAGAATAGGCACTTCA
>JBJOKO010000241.1:0-4565 GCA_046046035.1 Bacteroidota bacterium
TTTTGTGAGTTGTTTCCAAGTCTTTCCGCCATCAACTGTTACGTGAAGACCGCTTCCTTTTCCGCCGCTATTAAAAAACCAAGGATGACGACCGTACTGCCACATCGCTGCGAATAGCTTATTTGAATTTCTTGGATCCATTATCAAATCCGCGCAACCAACAGAATCATTGATGAATAATATTTTCTCCCAAGACTCTCCTCCATTCGAAGTTTTATAAACCCCGCGATCGGGAGTAGGTCCCCACGCTGAGCCTGTTGCACCGGCAAAGACTACATTTTCATTTCTAGCGTCAACACAAATTCGATGGATAGTTTTTGTTTCCTCTAGTCCTTTCTTTTTCCAAGTCTTTCCTCCATCAAGAGAAAGGTAGATTCCTTTGCCACTCGTTTGGGAATTTCGTGGATTGCCTTCTCCTGTCCCCACCCAAATTACATCTTGATTAGACGGTGCGATTTTGAGCGCTCCAATACCAATCACTTCCTGATCATCAAAAATCGGCACCCAGTTTAATCCTGCGCTAGTGCTTTTCCAAACTCCACCGCTAGCTGTTCCAACATATATAGGACCGTTGGCTTTATCAATGGCATCTATAGCCGTAACCCGACCTGAAGTCGTTGCTGGACCGATGCTGCGCATGCTCATATTCTCAAATGTTTTGAGCGGAATGACTTGTGCATTGATGAAATTAGAAATCACGGCAAGCGTGCAGATGAGAGTAATTTTTTTCATTCGAATTATCTTATGTTTCAAATATACCTTTTCCGAAAAGACACTACATTTTTGTTTGCGAAAGGGTAAATCTTCTCGATTTGCGGCAATATGTCACTTTAATTGGTTTCTTTGCACTTCCTTAACTCAAATGGCACAGACAGATCTTTCAAAATTTAACAATGACTGGTACAATCCAGGCTCTTCGATTAAACGATTAGCGTGGTATTGCATATCGTCTGTTTTTTTTGAAACTGCATTCCCGGTGAGTTCATTAAAAGTATTTATTCTAAAAGCTTTTGGCGCTCGCATATCCGACGGTGTTGTAATTAAACCCAGAGTTAGAATAAAGTATCCTTGGAAATTATCCATTGGAGAAAACAGCTGGATTGGAGAGCAAGTTTGGATTGACAATTTAGATGAAGTCGTTATTGGAAAAAACTGTTGTCTTTCTCAAGGAGCCTTTTTGCTTTGTGGCAATCATGATTATAAAAAATCAAGTTTCGATTTAATAATAAAACCTATTGTCCTCGAAGACGGTGTTTGGATAGGCGCAAAAAGCACAGTTTGCCCAGGAGTAAAAGTTCATTCACATGCAGTACTTTCTGTTGGTTCCGTTGCCACATCCGATTTACAGGCGAATGGCATATACCAAGGTGTTCCAGCTGCAAAGATTAGAGAGCGAGTGATTGAGTCATGAAAGTAAGTATCATTACCATATCTTATAACAGCGCTGAGACCATTGAAGACACGATAAAAAGTGTTGTCGGTCAAGACTATCCCAACATTGAATATATCATTATCGATGGAGCATCAAAAGATGAAACACTTTCAATCGTCGGAAAATACAAAGACAAAATAGCGAAGGTTGTTTCTGAGAAAGACAAAGGCATTTACGACGCCATGAATAAAGGCGTGGAGAATGCTACTGGTGATATAATAGGGATATTGAACTCCGACGATTACTATTACGACGAGTCGGTTATTTCAGAAGTTGTTCAAATTTTTGAAAAAGAAAAAACGGATGGGTTATATGCCGATCTAGTTTATGTAGATCGCGCTGATTCTGATAAAGTAATTCGCTATTGGAAATCTGGTGAGTACCAACCTGGAAAATTCTTGAAAGGCTGGATGCCTCCTCATCCGACTTTTTTTGTTAAGAAGGAAGTCTATGAAAAGTTTGGATTGTATAGCACAGACTTACGCTCAGCAGCAGACTATGAGTTTATGTTGCGAGTGATTCACAAGCATAATATATCGTTATCGTATATGCCACGCATATTGACGAAGATGCGTGTTGGTGGAATGAGCAATGTTTCTTTAAAGAATCGTTGGAAAGCCAATATGGAAGATCGTCGCGCATGGAAGATCAACGGTCTCAAACCGAAGTGGTACACATTAACAGTAAAGCCCCTTTCTAAGATTCTTCAATTTCTAAATAAGTAATAGAAAGAAAAACCCCCGAAGTATTTTCTAAAGAAAATCCTTCGGGGGTTTTAAGTACTTATAATTCGGTATTAGAATTTCGCTTTTGAACGACGCACACCAGCACGAGTTTTTAGGTAGCTGTACTTTGATTTGTAGAAGTTTGATCTTCCACGAATCACACGACCTACAGTGAATTGTGCTGATATATAGCTATCGTTGTTCGTTGGATCTCCTCTTTTCGAGCGTTGCTCAGGATCGTAGTATCTAAAATCGTTTAGACTCATATCTCCATCCAATCCATTGTTCGCATTTACTTCATCAATCAAACCTTGATATGCGGCTTGGTTTACGAATTCATTCGCCAAAGGATCAGTTGTTGCAGCTGTTGGATCCAATCCATAAACTGTAGAAACATCATCAAGATAATCTGTGAAGGTTGTTCTCCAGCAAAGCTCCCATCCTACTCTCCATCTCTTATTGAACGTCATATACATTCCAAGACCAGCAGGAATTGCCAATCCGAACGCATCATATTGTGCTTCTTGTCCTTCGGTTTTCCATGGTCTTAAGTCGAACCATTGACCACCATACTGAAGTTCACCATCCTTAAAAATTTGTCCTTGTGGGTTGTGGTAGTAACCAGCAAGACCGCCAAACAAATACATTTTGAAATCCGGGTTGTAGTAACCTTTGTTTCCAACGTCATTGTCATACCAAACCGTCAATTCAGCGCGTACACCAAATTCATAAATATTATTTCTAAAATTCATGTTTCTTGCATGACGAGCAGGATTCGTGGTCAAATCATCTGTATCCGTGATTCTGATGAAATCAGCGTTTGCGGAAACAGCAAGACGTTTAGAAAATTTGTAACGACCATACATTCCCGCAGAGTAGCGGGTAGATAGCACGTGCATATCCCAGATGAAATCTCTTCTGGTAAGCTCTTTACCACCAATGTCGCCCAAATAGTTGGCAGCACCAACTTTAGTCCCGTAATCCCAGTTATACTGAGCACCAGACTGAATGGCAACCAATAAAAAAACAATAGATAAAAACTTTTTCATTCGTCCAAACTTGTAATTAAGGTTCTCGAACAGTCCGCTAAGATAGATTTTTCAATGAGTTTTACCAAATCTAATTTAGAAAGTTCTGTTTTTCGTGCTTAATATTGGTTCTTCTAAATCGAGATATGAATAACAGAGTTTGCTCCTTATTTTCAATCAAATACCCAATTATACAAGCGGGAATGATTTGGTGTAGTGGCTATGAATTGGCCTCAGCCGTTAGCAATGCCGGCGGTTTAGGAATACTGGGCGCTGGATCGATGTATCCAGACATTCTCAAGGATCAAATTGCTAAATGCCAAGCTGCTACCGACAAGCCATTTGGTGTCAATTTGCCTCTTTTATACCCATCTATCGATGAACACATCAAGACTATTATAGAATCAAGGGTTAAAGTAGTTATTACCTCTGCGGGCAACCCTAAAACATGGACCGAAATTCTTAAAAAAGAAGGCATTACAGTAGTTCATGTGGTCTCGAGTTCAAAATTTGCTCTAAAATCTCAAGACGCTGGTGTAGATGCTATTGTGGCTGAGGGTTTCGAGGCTGGCGGTCACAATGGACGTGAAGAAACGACCACCTTGTGTTTGATTCCTGCTGTAAAACAAGCGATCCAAATCCCATTAATTGCCGCAGGCGGTATAGGTTGTGGAAAGTCCATGTTAGCCGCTATGATACTTGGGGCTGAGGGTGTGCAAATCGGCAGTCGATTCGTAGCTACTCCTGAATCTAGCGCACATCAGGCCTTCAAAGATAAAATCACACAATCCAATGAAGGCGATACCCTACTCACTCTTAAGGAATTAACCCCTGTCAGACTTCTAAAAAACGATTTTTTCAATGAAGTAATGACGGCCTATCAGAATGACGCGACCCCAGAAGAACTAAATGCACTTTTGGGCAGAGGAAGAGCTAAAAAAGGCATGTTCGAAGGTGATATGAGCCAAGGAGAATTAGAGATTGGACAGATCTCTTCTCGCATTCGTGAAATAAAGCCCGCTGGTGACATTGTGCGAGAAATAATTGATGAATACCAACAATTATTGTCGCCATCATCTCTTAAATCATTGGAATTTTGAGGTTGACGTGCAACCTTTTCCTTAATAATTGCGTGAAATAAAGCATAGGTGCATACGTTGCAAAAGACGCTGCATCCTTACTTTTGCATGAAATTGAAAAATGCCCTCCACATATCAGTCGTAAGACAATTGCTTTTGCTGACCACATTTTTGGCTAGTTGGACTATTTCATTTTCACAGATTTCAATTTCACCAGAAATCAGCTGCGTTAACCTCGATGTAAACAATCAAGTTTTTGAATTGAATTGGCAAGCGCCGAATGATCCCGCAGGAAGCTTTG
>JBJOKO010000242.1:0-4564 GCA_046046035.1 Bacteroidota bacterium
ATGTGTTTGGTTTATGTAAAGGAGAATAATTACAATAAAGTGAAGGAAACTTGGAATGCCCTTTATCAGCAATATCCAAATGATCCGATCTTGAAAGATGCTGTTGCAACAGTTCAAAGCACTTTGATTGAAGATACAGAGTTTCAAAATCAAATCAGAAGTATCAAGATCATTGAAATCAAAGATTCTGATATTGAAAAGCAAGTTTATGATAAAGCAATACTATTTGCTTACCAAGGCGATTGTGATAAGGCAATTGAAAAATTGAGTTCTTATTTGCAACAATTCCAACCAGCAACATTTGGTGCAGAAGCACATTATTATCTAGCGAATTGTTATTTTGATCGCAATGAAATCGACAAAGCTTTGAACTCATATAACTATGTAATCAATGAGTCTTTCAATGATTACACAGAGGACGCATTGAAGGTGGCAGCAACAATCAATTACAATAAGAAGAACTATCAGGTTGCAGCAGATCATTACGCCGAGTTAGAGCAAATCGCAGTTCAGAAACTTAATGTTTTGGAAGCGCAGATTGGTTTGATGCGTTGCTATTATTTCTTGGATAGAAAAGATCAAGCAGCTACTTATGCAGATAAGGTAATTATCAATTCGAGCACACCTGAAGACATTAGAACCACTGGATTCTTGTGGAGAGGTCGCATCCGTATGGATAAAATGGATGATGCAGGTGCTACAACCGACTTTAAGGAAGTGATAAAGAAAGGCGGAGTGAATGCTGCTGAGGCGAAATACAATATTGCATTCATGTTCAATCGTGCTGGAGAGTATGAAAAGGCGGAAACAGAATTATTCCAACATATTGAGAAGTACTCATCATTTACTGAATGGAAATACAAAGCGTTCTTATTGCTTAGTGATGTATATGTGGGGATGAAAGATTACTTCCAAGCTCGTGCTACGTTGAATGCCATTTTAGATAAGGTTCAAGAGCAATGGGTAAGAGATGAAGCAACACGCAAACTTGCAGAGTTAGACGCAATTGAGAATCCAGCCCCTGGCGCTGGTTCAAGAAGCAGTGAAGAAGAAATCAATTTAGTACCGGAAGAAGGGTCTAACAATTAATCCGAGAAAACATGAAGACGAAATTTTTGAAATATATCATTGTCGGAATCGCATCATTCTTGATCGGTTCTGATATCAATGCTCAATCACGCGATAGTGTGATTGATATGGAGTCTGAGTTCACTGGTGAAAGAAAAATCTTCTTGCGTGATGCGAATAAGATTTCTACCAATCCTTTGATCAAAGAACAAGTGGTGGAAATGACAACCATTCAGTATTCAACGCTTCCTACAAGAAGAACAGTAACTATAGAGCCAAAGCCAATTACGGCAGCCAAGATTAATGTCGAGGATAAATTGCCAAAGCTCTATCGTGGTTATATCCGCGCTGGGGCTGGTTCTTACTTTACAACACCAATTGATTTTTATTATACAGATGGTCGTTCGAAGAAAGGAACTTTTGGTATTCAATATCATTTCTTGCGAAGCGCAGGGTTAAGTCAAAACGATGGTGATTCTATTCCAGATTCTTTTAGTGATAATAAAATTGATATCTGGGGAAAACGCTTTTTCAAGAAGACTACTTTGCAAGGAGGCTTGGATTGGGAGCGCAATGTGTCGCATTGGTATGGGTTTGATAATACCAAGTTCACCGGCAGCGATGTGATCTTAGATAGCTTAAGACAACGCATGAATACATTAGGTGGGCATGCGAGTTTCATGACGTTCAATCGCGATTCAGCTGAGTTGAATTATCGATTTGATTTAGCAATTCGGAATACCTCTGATTTATTCAAAGGAAAAGAAACGAATGTGGATTGGGTGGCTAGTGCGAATAAACTCATGGAGAATGAGCTTTATAATGCAGAAATAGGTATCAATTACAATACTTTCAAATATGTAGGACCAGATCTTGGAAAGAATGGTGCGCCATTAATTGATGAGGATGGAATCCAGAATAGAAGTTTTGATAACGCAGTAATCCGAATTGTTCCAACTGTGCAAACAGTATGGAAAGATTTACGAGCGAAAGTGGGACTAGGCGTTTATTTCGAGGCTCGAGGTGAAAACCCAGGGCATTTCTATCCGTTAGCAGAGGTGAGTTATAATATCGCGAAGGGATTGATTGTTCCTTATGCTGGTATTCGAGGAAGCACTGAGCCTACAACATACCTAGGCTTGTATAAAGAGAATCCATTTATTCAAACATTCCCTGATTTGAAGAATAGGAATAATAAAATGGATGCCTATGGTGGTATTGGTGGAGCAATTTCTAAAACTGTATCGTTCAATGCTGGTGTGAATTATTTCTCTTGGGGAAATTTTGCCTATTTCGTGAATGATAGCATTTACATGAGTGACAGCACTCAAACTTATTATAGCTCGATCGGAAATAAGTTTACCGTTGTTTACGATGATTTAAAGGCCTTGAATTTCCATGGCGAGTTGGCTTTGTATAGTGGAGAGAAATGGAAGGCGAATGTCCGTGGAGATTACTTCAAATATACTTTGGGTAAGGAAGGACATGCTTGGCATCAGCCGGGACTGAAATTTACCGCTTCTGGTCAGTACAAATTGAAGGATAAAGTGACAATTGGAATGGATATATTCTATTTGGGCAATCGTTGGGCGAAGTCCAATGTGGCAGTTGAGGGCGTTGAGGCCCAAGAAGACGGTTCATATCACTACAAATTGGATGGATTTACAGACTTGAATTTGAATGTTGAATACCGCTATAACAAGCGAATTTCAGCGTGGACTTCCTTTAACAATGCGTTAGCCCTTAAATATCAGCGATATAGCGCTTATAACAACCAAAGATTCCTCTGGACTTTGGGTGCTACATACGCGTTTTAAACATGTTGATGAATTGTTAAAAATCGGACGCGGTTTTTCCGCTTGAAATATCAATATTGACGGGCATTTCCTTACTTTTGTGTGCCTGTAAAAAAAGGCTGTTTTAACAGCCTTTTTTTATTGGTCCTAGACAAGTTCGATAATTAACCGAAATCATATTGTTTTCTCAGTTATGAGTGAAGAAATCAAAGCGCCTGCGGCCGCGAATTATACCGCAGACAACATCCAGAGTCTTGAAGGGATGGAACACGTTCGGATGCGTCCGGCGATGTATATTGGAGACATTGGAACCAGAGGTCTACATCACTTGGTGTACGAGGTAGTCGATAACTCAATCGATGAAGCTCTTGCAGGGTACTGTGATACCATTTTCGTTTCGATCAATGAAGACAATTCTATTACCGTTGAGGATAATGGACGTGGTATTCCAATCGACATGCACAAGAAGGAAGGAGTTTCAGCCTTACAGGTTGTAATGACCAAGATCGGTGCAGGTGGTAAATTCGATAAAGGATCTTACAAAGTTTCTGGTGGTCTTCACGGGGTGGGTGTATCGTGCGTTAATGCACTTTCTATCGCTCTTAAAGCTGAAGTTCATCGCGATGGTAAAATGTACGTTCAAGAATATTCTATTGGTAAACCACTTTATCCAGTAAAAGAAGTTGGAACTACAGATAAGCGCGGAACACGTGTGACATTCTTACCTGATAATACAATCTTCGATGTTTCTGAGTACAACTACGAAACATTGGCGAGTCGTCTACGTGAGCTTTCATTCTTGAACAAAGGAATTAAGCTTACTCTTCAGGACAAAAGAAATTTGGATGAGAACGGTGTTCCAATTCAAAATGAGTTTCTATCGAAAGATGGTTTGGAAGAGTTCGTTCGTTATATCGATGAGAATCGTCCTGCGATTATTCAGAAGATCATTCACATGGAACGCACCGATGGTGAGATTCCAGTGGAAGTTGCAATGACTTACAATGATTCATTCAACGAGAATATTCACTCGTATGTAAATAACATCAACACGCACGAAGGTGGAACTCACCTTCAAGGTTTCCGTCGTGGATTGACTGCTACGCTTAAAGCATTTGCTGAAAAGAGTGGTATGTTAGAAAAATTGAAGATTGAAATCAATGGTGATGACTTCCGCGAAGGATTGACTGCTGTTGTTTCTGTAAAAGTTCAAGAGCCACAATTCGAAGGACAAACAAAAACTAAACTTGGTAACAAGGAAGCTGTTGCTCCAGTGAGCCAAGTTGTAAGTGAAATGCTTGAGGCTTATTTGGAAGAACATCCAAATGATGCTCGTGCAATTGTAAATAAAGTAATCGTTGCTGCACAAGCGCGTATCGCTGCACGTAAAGCACGTGAGATGGTACAACGTAAGGGTGTAGGAACAGGTGGTGGACTTCCTGGTAAACTTGCTGACTGTTCTGAAAAAGATCCAGTAAAAAGTGAGTTGTTCCTAGTCGAGGGAGATTCTGCGGGTGGTACAGCTAAACAAGGTCGTGACCGTGTTTTCCAAGCTATTCTTCCGCTTCGTGGAAAGATCCTCAACGTTGAAAAGGCAATGCCACACCGTATCCTTGAGAACGAAGAGATTAAAAATATCTATACTGCACTTGGTGTATATATCGGAACAGAGGATGATAGCAAGGCTTTGAATATTGCAA
>JBJOKO010000243.1:0-4552 GCA_046046035.1 Bacteroidota bacterium
TGGCTTTGCCTGTTTCTGGAGAATCTTCAAGTACTGATTTGAGATTTTACTTTGGACCGAATGATTACAAAGAACTTTCTGCATTGAATGTAGATGAGTTCGATCGTATCATCGACTATGGTTGGAGCATTATTGGATTGATCAACACGTACGCTGTTCGTCCATTGTTCTGGTTCTTCTCTTCATTCATTGGAAGTTTTGGTTTGATCATCTTGATCGTAACCATCATTATCAAAATGTTGCTTTTCCCCATTACTTGGAAAAACTTCTTGAGCAGCGCTAAAATGCGTGTGTTGAAGCCAGAGATTGACGAGATCAATAAGAAATATGAGAACAAAGAAAATGCAGTAGAAAAGCAATCTGCAATTATGGCTTTGTATCGTCAGACCGGTGTAAATCCATTTGCTGGATGTATTCCTGTGTTGCTACAAATGCCTATTCTCTATGCGATGTTCCGTTTCTTCCCAGCAGAGATTGTACTTCGTGGACAAAGCTTCCTTTGGGCAGATGATTTGGCAGCTTATGATTCTATCTTCAGTTGGAGTCAGAATATTCCAATTCTTTCATCGGTGTATGGCAATCACATTAGCGGATTTACCTTGTTGATGGCAGCTTCAACTTTCATCTATACCAAGATGAGTATGGCAGCTCAACCAACGGTTCAACAACCTGGAATGCCAAACATGAAAGTGATGATGAATCTTTTTGCATTCATGATGATTTTCTTCTTCAATAATATGCCTTCAGGTTTGAGTGTTTATTATTTCACAGCAAACATGATTTCAATCGGACAGATGTATGTAATCAAAAATTACATCATAGATGAAGATGCGATTCGCGCGAAGATTGACGAGAACAGAAAGAAACCAAAGAAGAAATCTAGTTTCTCTGAAAGATTAGAAGCAATGCAAAAACAACAGCAAGCGAAGTTGGAAACGAATAAAAAGAAACTGAAGTAGTTTGATAGTTTGGTAGTTGGTTATAAGTAATAGGTGATAGGTAATTAGTAACCAGTCACCAGTCGTCGGTCGTTTGGAATTAGGAATCAGAAATTAGGAATCAAGTATGCGTATAGCGGGAATAGTATTGGTTTTGATGGTCTTGCTTGGGGCTTGCAAGAGCCACACTGGGGTGAAAGACACCGATTTTGTGCCGCCACCTCCGGCTGTTGAGCTAAATGTCGAAGCGACTACTTCAACTGATTCTATTGCCTATTACTACGAGCGCACTGCTTGTTATGGTCAATGTCCGATTTTCAAGTTTTATGTTTTGAAAACGGGTAAGGCTGTTTATATCGGTCGAAATAATGTAAATCGCATTGGTACTTACCATACAAATTTGGATAATACCTCTCTTCAAAAAATAGACAAGGCTGCGGAGTCGATTGGCTATTTTAGCTTTGATTCGATTTACGACGATCCAAATAAAATGGATGTTCCTTCAAAAATCACAGTTGTTCCTTCAAAAGATGGAAGTAAGAAGGTGATGAATAGAGTGAAAGGTCCGAAGAGTTTGGAATCATTGTACACCGCGTTTGACGAGGTGATCGAGTCGGCACAATGGAAATTAGTAGAGTAAAAAACAAACAACCCAAGTAATATCATGAAGAATAAATTGAAAATGCTCCTTCTGGCGTTGATGGTCCTTCCGACTATGATGCGCGCGAATGAGGGTATGTGGCTTGTGAGTCTTCTGAACCGCGTTAATGAAGCGGAGATGAAGAATCTAGGTCTTAATCTTACTGCTGAAGAAATCTACAGCATCAACAATGCTTCTCTTAAAGATGCAATCGTTCGTTTGAACGGTGGTCAATGTACAGGTGAAGTTGTAAGTGATAAAGGTTTGATCTTTACAAATCACCACTGCGCGTATGATGCGATTCAATCGCTTTCTACTGTAGAAAACGATATGTTGACAAACGGTTTTTGCGCAAAATCTTTTAACGAAGAATTGCCAATCCCAGGCTTTGAAATTTCTTTCCTAGTACGTATCGATGACGTAACTAAAGAAGTTTTGGGAACACTTACTGCAGGTATGTCTGAAGAAGAACGTCAAGCTGCTATTGCTGCTAAATCTGGCGAACTTCAAGGCAAGTTTTCAGAAGGTGGTAAATATGATGTAGAAGTGAAAAGCTTCTTCTATGGCAATGAATTTTATCTATTCACTTACCAAACTTTCCGTGATATCCGTCTAGTTGGAAATCCTCCAGAGAGCGTTGGTAAATTCGGTGGTGACACTGATAACTGGATGTGGCCTCGTCACACTGGTGACTTCTCAATGATCCGTATTTATGCAGACAAAGACAACAATCCTGCTGACTACGCTGCGTCAAACAAACCTTATTCTCCAAAGCATTTCCTTCCAATGAACATCAACGGAGTGGAGAAAGGTGACTACGCAATGATCATGGGTTACCCAGGTTCTACAGACCGTTTCCTTTCATCTTATGGTGTTAAACAAGCTTTGGATATCACAGATCCATCAATCGTTGAAATCCGTGATTTGAAATTGAAAACAATGAAGAAGCACATGGATGCAGATCCAAAAGTGCGTCTTCAATATGCTTCTAAATATGCTTCTACAGCAAACTATTGGAAGTACTATATCGGACAAGACAAAGGCTTGAAGCGTTTGAATGTCTATGGTAAAAAACAAAGACAAGAAAACGAATTTGCATCTTGGGTTTCTAAAGATGCGGATCGCAAAGCTAAATATGGAACTACACTTGGAATGATCGAAGATTATTACAAGGCAACTGACGCTACAGCTAAATCAAACACATATGCTTTGGAAGCAGGTTTGATTGGTGCAGATATCACTTTGTTCAGTTTCCGTTTCTCTCGTGCATTTGAAAGTGCAATGAAAGAAACTGATCCAGCAAAACAAAAAGAGAAACTTGCTACTTTCAAAGCTACAGCTGAAGAATTCTACCGCGACTATGATATGGCAACTGAGAAAGATGTATTCACTGAGTTGACTAAGTTGTATCGCAAAAATGTTGATGCTGCGCAACGTCCAGAATGGATGAATGTAATCGACACTAAATACAAAGGAAGTGTTGAAGCTTTCGCTGAAAAAATGTTCGCTACTTCGGTTCTTGTAAGCAAAGAGAAATTGTATGCTTTCATGGAAAAACCAAGTCAAAAAGTATTCGACAAAGACATGGCTGTGATGGTTGGAAAAGGAGCTATTGATAAATACCGCGCTTCTTTCGATAATCCAGCACAAGAGAAATTTGACGTAGGATACCGCAATTATGTTGCTGGTCTTCGTGAAATGAATCCTAACAAAACATACGCTCCAGATGCGAACAGCACAATGCGTATTACTTACGGTCAAGTAAAAGATTACCAAGCTGCAGATGCTGTTAACTATAGCTACTACACTACAGCTAAAGGTATCATGGAGAAACGCGATGAAACAAATCCTGAGTTCGTTGTTCCAAACAAATTGGCTGACTTGATCAACAGCAAAGAGTACGGTCGTTATGCTAATGCTAAAGGTGAACTAGTAGTATGCTTTATCGCAGATCTAGATATCACTGGTGGTAACAGCGGTAGTCCATGTATCGATGCTGATGGTAACCTTATCGGAATTGCGTTTGATGGTAACTGGGAAGCAATGAGCGGTGATATCGCTTATGAGCCAGAACTTCAACGTACAATTGTTGTGGACGTTCGTTATGTATTGTTCATCGTAGATCGTTTGATGGGTGGACAAAACATCGTGAACGAGTTGAAATATGCTAAGAAGCCAGTTAAACCAGCTGCTTCAACTAGCATGGATGGCGCTACACCAGCTCCTTCAGCTCCAGGTCCAGTGACTGCACCAGCAGCTCCAGAGAAGCCAGCTCCAAAGGCTCCAGCACCTGCTCCAAAAGCACCTGCTGCTCCTAAGCCAGCTCCGGCTCCAGCTAAGAAATAATTCTTAAGAGAATATTAAAAATGGCGTCCTGCTTCTGTGAAAAGAAGCAGGACGTTTTTTTTGAGGTATCTTGCTGCTATGTATAAAAAGCTATTGATTTTATTGCTTATGCCTTCACTTTTTGGTTTTAACATTATTCAGTTTATAGAAAAACAGCGCACAAAAAGATGGGAGCGTTCAAACATAGTGTACTCTCTTTTTTCAAATGAAAAAGGAAATCACTCTGTCTATTCAAAACTAAGCGACAAACCGAAGATGGTTTTTCTACACGGCTTTGGAGCTTCGTCATTATTGCAATGGTATGATGTAGCGCGTTTGCTAAAGAACGATTATGATTTAATCATGCCGGATCTTTTGTGCAGTGGTGAGAGCACAGTCATTGACAATGATTACACAGTTGATGCTCAAGTCGAGCATGTGAAATTTGTGTTGGAACAATTGGGTGTTAAAGAAAAAGTGATTGTTTGCGGTAATAGTTATGGAGGATTAGTTGCATCGCATTTCGCAGACAAGTATCCTGATATGGTGTCGCATTTGATTATGTATGATGCGCCTTCGAAGCATTATTCGTTGCAGCATGCAGATAGTGTAGCAAGGAGTTTGGGTTTAACAGGAATTGGGGAGTTGC
>JBJOKO010000244.1:0-4548 GCA_046046035.1 Bacteroidota bacterium
TGAAAAATATTGATGGCACTGGTGGAACAATTACCCTTCAAAATGGGGTGTTCATGAAAGTCGTCGGATAATTTTCCCTATTCAACAACAAAATATTCTTAACCCGTCTCGTTGTTAACGAGACGGGTTTTTTTATGACCTACCTTTGGTCTTTAATATTTTCAATATGAAATACATTTCAATTTTACTTATCGCACTCGCGCTCGGCGCAAGTTCGATCAATGCAAAGGCACAAGATCTCATTGGAATTCGAGGTGGTTGGTATAGTGGGATAACTTATCAGCATTATATGGGTTCAAACAACTCACTTGAATTCATCGGTCAATTCACCAGAGGAGGCTCTAATTTCACTGGACTTTACGAGATTCACAGCGACATTCCAGATGTTGATGGATTGAAATTCTATTACGGCGGAGGTGCTCATTTGGGTTTCTACCAAAAGGACAGACATAATCTATTCGGCGATCGATATAATGGCAATGGCGCTGTGATGGGTATAGATGGGATAATTGGAATTGAATATTTCTTCAAACCAATTCCATTGCAATTATCTCTAGACTATAAGCCAGCCTTGAATATAGGCGGAGGAGATATCTGGCTATTTAGCGATTTGGCCTTAGCGGTTAGAGTGGTATTCTAATAAAATCAAAACATAAAAAAAGCCCGCCTCGCTAGAAACGAGACGGGCTTTTTTATTTCTCGAAACTATTATTCTACAACAACAGTTTTCACTAGTACACCTTCTGAAGTAACCATTCTGATGTAATACATTCCAGCAGACAAATTATTGTTGAATTCAACAACATTAGTTCCTGGAGTTACCACTTGAGAATTCATCGAAACAATTGCGCCGTTAGCATTTACAATTTCAAAACGAACGCGCTCATTATTTACAGAGCTTACAGAAAGATTGAAGTTTCCTTTCGTAGGGTTAGGATAAACTACCGCTGTGAAATTTTCCAACTCAGTTTCTGAAACTGAAATATCAGTTACAGCAATCGGAGTAGATTCAATCGTTGGGCATTGCTCAAATTGTTGAACTGCCAAAGAGTAATTTCCATTGCCTGAAATTTGAAGAGTAGAGTTTGTTGCATTTTCAACAGGCTCTCCGTTTAAATACCATTGGTAGCTTAATCCTTGATCGTAGCAAGTCAATGTTTGGTTGCTATAAACCACTTGTGGCTCCCATTTAGTAAGGTTTGAGAAGCGGATAAAGCAAGGGAAAAGTGTGCTATCGATAAACGCATTACGGTTGTTTTGACGCTCTTCGATATACTCATTTCTAGCAATCTCATAATTGGTTGGCAAATCTTGGAAGTGCCATTGCTTAATGATATACTCTGGTTGACCGTATTGAATCACCAATGAAATTTGCTCTGGGAAACTGAAGTCATCACCAACAGCATTATTTTTTGTTGCATGATACATCAACGCACGAGCGACTTCACCTTTTATTTCATCACGAGGCTCGTAAACATTTTGTCCAATTGAATTAGCTCCATATTGACAAGGACCATAAGTGCTAGAAGGAGTTACAACTTCCCCATAAGGATAGTTACTTCTAACAGCATTGCATTCTTCTTGACGAACAGGGAATAGATTGTGAAGGTCAGAAACCTCGTCAGAATCATCGAAACCAGCGTCTAGATATGTTGGCATCCAGCTTTGTGGGAAAGAGTGCTCACGGCTAAGAATACCGTCATTCTGACCATTCCACCAAGCGAATGTAGATTCATACATGTAATGATCACCAGAATATTGACATTCAACCGCGTTCTTAGCAACTCCATCAGCCACTGTATCTTTCACATAGAACTCATTGATCAATGTACTAGCATAGTTAGAATAATAAACTTGGAAATAATTAGAAGGGAACAAAGCTGAAGTCAATTCAGTTACGAATGTTGCTTCATTGTGATTAAGACCATTCCAATAAGAACCAAAGTTTGGATCCAATGTTGAAGCCATTGCTGATGTTGGAGAAGCTGTCAAATAGTTTTCAAAACCAGCTGGACCGTTGAAAGCAAAAACAGCAAAATAATAATCAGAACTTGCTTCGATATTGCGCGCATTGAAAGAACCTGCATCACCGATATAGCAAACTTGTGAATTACCAATCCATTGTCCTTTTAGGTAAGTAGTATTGTCAGATGGAGCGTCAACTACCGCCGTTCCATTAGAACGCAATACGATATACTTTTCAGCAGCAGGAGAACCAGCAGTGAAATTCACATTGAAGTCCCAAGATTTTACACCAGAGAAAGTAACAGCTGCTGCTTGCGCAGTTGGCTCAGTTGATTGACCACCAGCTACACCATAAACGTTGATAGTATATGGGTTTTCGCTTGCGTCATCATTGTCAATAGTAATCGTGCAGAAACGTGAACCTGTTCCAGTTGGAGTAAAGTTCAATACGAAAGATTCACTAGTACCCGCAGCAATAACTGTAGGCAACGTTCCTAAAGTGAAATCAGCAGCATCAGTTCCACTGATAGAAATGTTTGACACGTTAAGATCTGCAGTCAAACCATAATTCTCAACAGTAAATAATGTGGCAGCAGCATCACCAATGATAAAAGTTGATTCGCTTGGGACATTGATACCACCAACGTTTACATTGATTTCTTGTGCGTCACCAGCAGTTGGCGCCGCGATAGACACCTCGTCCAATGCGATATTGTGACCAGAAACTTTTGTAGTAAAATAGAAACGAATAAAACGGCTTGTTGCCAATGGTGACTCTGTATATTGAGTAAAGGCAGAAGCTATCATATCGCCATTAACAAAGGAATGCAATGGAGTATATACAGTACCATCTGCTGATTCTTCAACAGTGAAAGTACCTTGCCATGCACCACCAGTATTTTGACCTTTGATTGCATAAGCAACTTCACCTGGCTCTTCAGCAAATTCGATTACTACAAAATCTCCTGTAGCATCTAAGCGACAAGCGCTTCCTACAAAACCTGAAGAGTAACGAGTAGCACTAGAACCCAATGATTCTGTCCAACCCGTTGGTGTTGCGGCATCAAAATCCCATGATGTTGGGAGAACCGCTTGAGCATTTGCCAATTGAATCGTAGCCATAAAAGCCACAATCAATTGAATGCCTTTGTTAATGATGTTTGTTTTCATTTATGATGTAATTATTCTTTTATACAATTAATAAGTGAAGTTAACCCCCACATTCCAACGGAATCCCATTCCATAATAAACCCCCGCCGACTGAGCATCGAAACCTGTTCCGTACTCATTATTTTTCGCATCAGATACATAGACCTCATCGGTAATGTTCATGAGATTGACTTTGATTCCAATTCTATATTTATCAGCCAAAGGTCTTGAGTAACCCATATTGAAATCTACAGTGAAGTAGGAAGGAATTTCCCAAGATTGACGTCCACCATTATCACCCTGCAAAGTCTCAGGATCAAAGTCCGCAAAGTAATTCTCAAAGTAAGTAAAACGAGGTTTGAAATAAAGACCTTTTATCGGCTCAAATCGAACACCCATACTTGCTTGTGTTTGAGCAGCGTCCCCTACTTTCACACCTTTCGCATTGAAGTAAACAGTGTCAATAACAACAGTTCCTATTTCATTGGTAACAACAGCTGTTGCATCAGACATCCACTCCCAATTTCCAACAGAGAATGCTCCTTCAATAGAGATCTTCTTGGTAACATCATAAGAAGCCTCCAATTCAATTCCTCTGTGGTGTGCGTTCATTCCTGGAATACTTACAGCATAACTTTCAGTTCCATAAGTAATTGTTTGAGTAACTGGTCTATTATTCCAAATTGTGTAGTAGAAATTAATTGAAGGCTTGAATTTAGGATTGTTGATTGTATAACCAAATTCTCCAGCAGTCACCTTCTCGTTTTCAATTCCTTGAAAAGTTGTTAGAGAAGTTCCACTATAAACATTTGCCAACATTTGCGCACGAGACAGATAGCCACCATTAACATAGAAACTGTGACGTTTGTTGATTCTGTATTTGAATCCTCCCTTTGCAGTTGCACCATAGAAAGTTTTCCAACCGCTTTCTGGATGATTTCCAGCATCATCTTTTAATCCAAAAAGATTGACGCGATTGTAGCTATTTACAGATGCGGTTAAATTGACAAATGCTGTCCAATTTCTAAACTCATATTCTCCCAATAGAAAAAGTCCACCTTGTCTTACAAAGCTGTTGATATTGTAATTGATAATATCACCTTTTCGTCTTACCTGAGTAGGATTGTTTTTGTCGTTTGGATCGACTACGACATAATCAGCTCCAAGCAAATCATAAACCTCTTGATAACGCTCAGTTTTGTAGAATCGAGCATCAATACCACCAGAGATTTCTAACTCAGGATTGAATTTCAACTTGAAAGTTGAAAGCACTCCATACCACATGTGGTTGTTGCGGCTCGACTGCAAGTAATACGACGCACGATATTGATTGGTGTCATTTACATAATTCAAATCGTAAGGGTACAGAGTTGTAAAAAGACTCTGAATTACCTGTGTGTTTTTTCTATACATATAATCAAAGTCCAATTGACC
>JBJOKO010000245.1:0-4535 GCA_046046035.1 Bacteroidota bacterium
CGTGTGGTCGGGTGGTCGTGGGGTCGGGAGATGGTGGGGTCGGGAGTTCGTGGGGTCGGGAGGTCGGGGGGTCGGGAGGTCGGGAGGTCGGGAGTTCGTGGGGGTTAGACCTTTATTGATTTGAACTTTTCTAGCAACTCTGCCTTTTTCTCAATTGTAATAGGAATCTCTTGTGCATCCATGAGTACTACATCGTTGCCATTTCGAGAAATCTTTCGCACTGCAGCTAGATTTACCATGTAAGACCTATGCGTTCTGAAGAAATTTTCATTCTCACAGAGAAAATTAAAATCTGAAAGACTCTTCGCTGCCATTATTTTTTTTCCATCGGTTAAATGCAACTGAACATAGGCGCCTTCCGCTTTGATGTAAGCAATATCAGGAAGAGGAATAATTGACAATCCATCCGAAAGTGAAATGGCAATTTTTCGCGGTTCCAAACCAACGTAATTGTATTTAAGCGCTTGCAACTGATGTTCGCTTTGCTCCCCTCCCGCTCTAACTATGGCTGAAGCCAATTGTTCAAGTTGAATAGGCTTCAACAAATAATCCAATGCAGAAAGTCGGAACGCTTGAATCGCGTGCTCCGCGTAAGCTGTCACAAAAATCAATTTAAAATTGACTTCGTCTTTTCCAAAAAAGTCCAATAACTCAAGGCCTGAATACATCGGCATTTCAATATCGAGAAACACGAGATCAGGTTGATGTTTATGAATAAGTCGAACCGCTTCGGGTACATTCTGAGCCTCGCCCAAAACTTCTATAGCAGGGAAATGCTGTTTGAGCATTGCACTCAACACATCCCTTGCACGCGCTTCGTCGTCTACAATTATTACTTTCATCTTTCAATAAATTCTTTTGGAAATTCTATAGTCACCACTGTACCGTTGCCACCAGCACCATCCGATATTTCAATCTTGATAGGTTTCCTTCTATTTTTATTCAATAAGTCAACTTTCATTCGCAATGCATGTGTTGCATACGATTCTTTCTTCTCCCCTCTTCTAGCATTAATCTCACCGGCCTTCTTTCTACCGATTCCATTATCAGTGACAATAACCACTAATGCATTCAAACTTTCTTTAAATTCAATATTTAAAAATTTCGGTCCTAATTTGTGAAGTAATCCATGCTTCAAAGAATTCTCTACGAAAGGTTGAACCATCAAGGTTGGTATTGAAGACATGCCTGAATCGATGGTTTCATCCACCGAAACATTGTAACTAAACTCATCTCCAAAACGCAATCTCTCTAATTCCAAATAAGAAATCAAGGTCTCCTTTTCTTCTTTAACCGATATAGTTTCCTTCGCCGAAAGCTCAAGGAACTTACGTGTTAAATCAGCAAATTTCCCGATATAGTAACTCGCTTCATCGTGCTTGTTTGCATACACTAAACTTTGAATACTATTCAAAACATTATACATGAAATGGGGATTCATTTGAGCGCGTAATGCGGTCAATCTAGCTTCCGCCAATTCACGATTCATGATTTGTTTTCCTATTTCCGCGTCGTGCTTTTTTCGAAGAGATCTATTTCGAAGCCACCAAAAAATAACTACCACAGCAAGAAAAATGAATGCCCATAAAAAGAGCATCGGAGTTGACATATACCAAGGCGGAAGCACTGTAAATTCAATGCTTTTTTCTTCAGAAAAAATATTCAACATCGGATTACCAACACGCAGTTTAAGCAAATAATCACCACTGCGCAGATTTGTCAAATTCAACTGTCTTGAACCAAGCGGCAAATCAGACCAAGGTTGATCCGAGCCATTATGCATAATCATATACTGCACTACAACACCGGCACTTTGCTGAAATAATACAGACTCAAACTTTATTATTACTTCATTCTGACCCGCTGTGAATTCTATTTCATTTTGAAAATCAAGAGAGGTACTACCCACCTTGAATTCCTCTAAAATCAAACGAGGAATTTCAGACTTTTTCCCTGATGCATTTACCTGCAACACACCACGATCAGTGGCAATAATCAAACTATTGCCTGAAACGAAAAAATCACGAATATCCAAATCACCAATTCCATAATTCTGCGACAAATGCAATACAGAATTAGACAATGAATTGAACACCTCAATGCCATGCATGGTGAGAATAAAAAAGCGATTCTCATCCTGAACTATCTTCTTTGTAAAATTACTCTGCAGACCGTTTGACTTATTCAGCCAGCTTATCAACTCACCATTTCTGTAGCGTAAAACCCCTTTATCAAGAGTGCAGACTATTAGTTCCTGATCATCAAACGCCATCGAAATTGGCTTGAATTTTTCCCCTTGAAAAAGGATAGGTTCTAACTTATCATCAACAATTTTATACAATCCAGAAATGGTAGCCGCATAAATGATATTTTCTGAGGGATGTTCAATAAGATCATATGTTCGTTCAGCAAGAAGCAGTTCACTTTTAGCGTCTTCAGTATTGCCATACTCAGCCAAATTATTGCTTATAATATTTTCCTCAGAAATTCTATAAAGCATAAAAGACCTACCGTAGTAATAATAGCCATTCCTTGCTTTTATGAAGTCCTTTAAGTATTCATATTTCGAGAACAAGGATTGCCCTGTTTTCTCATTGTAAATTGAAGTGCTTGAATAAATTTTTGATTCATCCAATTCAACATTAATAAAAGTGGATTCTATTTTTGTCCCAATAGGAACATACGACATAAGTAGGGCGCCATCAATTGTTGACCTCTTTTGAATTGTTCCAAATGAATCCCCAAAATAAAAAGTATAGCCTTCCCCTTTTGCTACAGAATGAGCTGGTGTAGTATTCAAATATTTTGCGCTCAATGAAGGAACATACAAAAGCCCTGCATTCAAAGTGGAAATCCACATATTTCCATTTGCGTCATATACTAAATCAGAAATCTGATAATCCTTAAACCAATATTCACAATCAGTACTCCTTGGTTCATTGTAAACTAACATTCCGTGTTGACCGTAAATCCCAAGCTTATCACCAATAAAGTTTGAACCGTAAACCTTGGAGTTCTCTGAAAAAGGAAGAAATCCAAGGCATTGGATTTCACCATTTAAATAAGTCATCAATTGATCATTTCCAGAAAACAAAGGCAATAAATACAACACGTCTTTCCAAACCTTCAATTTTCCAGGAATACCGCATGACAAACTAATATTCTGATTACGGGTTAAATCTCGCAAAGTGTCTTGAGAAGAAACTTCAAACTCTCCAATAGGGTCCTTTAAATAAGCCCGAAGTCCATTGTGAAGTAAATTATAATTCTTCTTCTTAATTTTCTCACCCGTTTCGAGATTATATACGCTCAATCCATCACTTCCAACTATATACAAATCCCCTTCATAAATATCCATTTCAAAAATCTCTTTAGGAAGATCTTTCAAAGGAAATTCTACCAACTTTTTTCCATCAAAAAGAAAAACCTGACCGCTAAAATTGGCTCCATATATGAGACCACCGTTATCCATGACTAGATAACTAATCGATCTTGAAACTGAACTCTCACATTCAAACTTTTGAAAATCGACTCCATTGAATCGAAAAAGTCCTTTGTCTGTTCCAAGAACTATGCGCCCCTCCATATCTGAGAGGAGATTATAAATCACCCGAGCTTCCAATCCCTTTTCTTCAGAAATACGCTCAAAATAAGGCTGAGCATTCTGACCATACAAAGAGTTGAAAGCCAATAAAAAGAATAGATATAAGAGGCGCTTCATTACCCGACGAAGGTACAAATACCTTTTGGCCATGGCCTATGTTTCACAAAGTCAACCCGCCCTTTCACAAAACAAAAAGCCGCTAAAGCAAAAAAAAAACCCTCCGAAGAGGGTTTTCTCAATATTCTCAGATCTTTATTCAATTACTAAATCAACTACCCATTCACCTTGATAACCGAGATCATCAGTTGCTTTGAGAAAAATTTGATAATTGCCGGGAGCTATAACTGGATCAACTAAAAATGTTCCTATATCATAAACAGTTCCCATTACGCTAGACATTGTTTGTGTCCAAACCACATCTCCTGTTGTTTCATCCCTAATCTCACAATGCCCATAAGCTAATCCATCTGTATCAGAAATGGTCCCCATTAAATCAAGCGTTTCTCCTTCTGCGATTGTAATTACCCCATCAACTGCAACTGGATTAGAAGTTATAGCAAAGACTGGCAAGTAAGTATTCAAAACATGTAGCGTAGTCACATATTCATCAGCTTCATTTCCTTGCTCATCAATCAGCATCACCTCAACATGCCAATGCCCTGCAACGGTTGCTGGCACCTCCAATGTAAGTGACTTCGTATTCGATGTTCCGCTCAAATCAAATATTTGGGTTTCCGACCAGACACCAATATTCGGAGCCTCAACTTCTCCTGATCCGCCGTCATGGGTATGACCATCATCGGCGCTGTGAATATTCACCTTCAATTGATTCAATGACTCATTATCTTCAGATACAACATCAATTGTAAAGGTATTCCCCGCATTCAACTCATGCTCATCCGCTACGACTCCATTAATCTTTACAGACGAA
>JBJOKO010000246.1:0-4526 GCA_046046035.1 Bacteroidota bacterium
CGCAGCTCTCGGTGCCACCAGCACCAGAGGTGATTTGAAGCACAGCGCTGAGGCTATCCTCTTCGGCGCTCAACATGTTTTTGAATTCGAGATCTTCGATTTTCTTCGTGGCAGTAGCGAATTGCTAGCCCAACTCCTCTTCCGTAGCTGCGCCTTCTTTGAAGAAGTCGTACAATACTTGAAGGTCATCCACCGCAGAAGCCGCGTCGTTGAAGGAATCCGTCCACATTTTCTTGTTACGGATTTGCTTCATGACCAATTCGGCCTTCTTAGAATCTTCCCAGAAATTAGGGTCTTGTGTTAATTTTTCGTCCTCTTTGATTTGGAGTTCTTTCGTATCCACGTCAAAGGTACCTCCTGAGCGCAATCTTGCGTTCATTCAGCTCGTAGATAGCATCTGCTGTAACGGTCATTTTCTTTGCTGAAATTGTTAATGAGCGGCAAAGATAGTGACAAACGGCTATTGGCTGTTGGCTGTTGGCTGTTAGCTTTTGGCTTTTGGCTGTAAGCTATAGGCTGTAAGCTATAGGCTGTAAGCTATAGGTAGTAAGTAATAGGTAGTTGGTAGTAGGTGGTAATCAGTAACCAGTCGTCGGTCGTCGGTCACTAGTCGCCAGCAGTTAGTTTCACGACCCACACGTATTTTCCTTCGGCGTTTTGAGGCAATCGAAGTTGGAGCTTTCCATCTTGATCTTTCGCTTCTACTTTGACCTTACTACCAAGCAAAGAGATAGTGTAATTTTTCCTAAAAGGTAGATGTTCAAGTACGATGGGTTCAATTATTTTTTTAGTAAAAAAGACATAAACAGTCTTGCCATCTTTACTTCGTGTATAGCGCACATCATTTCCTTCACCGTAAACTTCGTACCTGCGGGTATCATAAATAGCCTCGCCATTTACAGACATCCATTTCCCAATATCATCCAATCGCGCGTAGGCTATGCTATCAAGAAATCCTTCTGGTGAAGGCGCAATGTTAAGAAGAAAGTTCCCGCCCTTGCTGACCACATCAACTAAGCTTTTTATCAATGCATCAGATGATTTATATATATCATTTGGAACATAACTCCAACTATTCGCCATGGTCATGCATGTTTCCCACGGATAGGGCAATCCTTCATCTGGGATGTGCTGTTCTGGTGTCAAGTAATTTTGATATGGACCTTTCACTGCGCGATCGACCACAATTAATTCTGGTTGAGTCAATCTGGCTTTTCGCACAATCTCGCCCATATCGATATCCTGATTCTGTGGATTGCGCGCCCAGCGGCTGCCTTCGTATTCTTCGGATAAATATTTAGTTACTTCTTCATCTGTTGTTGGTCGCACCCAGCCTCCATCTAACCATAGGATATCTAACGGACCATAATTGTTTACCAACTCATCTATTTGCGCGTGTGTAAAGTCTTTGTATGCTTTCCATCGCTCTGGATATTTTGAAATTGAATAATTACAATTGCGATCGGCAGGTGGAAAATTATCCCACCAATAATCGTTGCAATGCCAATCTGGTTTTGAAAAATATGCGCCGAGCCAAAAACCTTTTTCACTAAATGCAGAAAAAATTTCTTTCGTTACATCACTCTTCGGATTTGTATGGAAGGGGGTCTTTTCTCCTGTAATTTTATAATCGGTGAATTGTGTATCGAACATGCAAAAGCCATCATGATGCTTTGTAGTAAATACTACATATTTCATCCCTGCATTTTGCGCAGCGTCGGCCCATTTCGTTGGATCAAATTGTGTTGGATTAAACGTGGTTTGTAAATTCTCGTAGGCTGTCACGTAATCAGTATAGTTATCGGCAACACCCGGTTTTCTGCCACCTGTAGCCCACGAAAGATCCTCGGGACAAATACTCCAACTCTCCACAATTCCCCACTGACTGTAGGGTCCCCAGTGCATGAGCAAACCGAATTTCAAATCCTGCCATTCCTCCAATCGCTGACGGACAACAAGAGAAGAATCTGGAAAATATTCTTGATGCTGCGCACAGTATCGATTTGAAAATAAAGCTAACACAACTATGAAAAACGCTTTAAATGGAGAGTTCATTCTCATTCTTCAAATTCTATAATCGTTCTTAATTCAATTCTCTTACTAGAAGAACCAATCATTAATCTGAATAATCCCGGTTCCACTATTGATTTCATATTTTCATCTAAGAAAGCAAAATCTTTAGAAGTAAAGCTAAAGGTCACCACCTTTGATTCGTTCGGTTCTAGATGTATTCTTTGAAAAGCTTTCAATTCTTTAATAGGTCGTGCAATAGATGAAACCTCGTCGCGGCTATAGAATTGCACCACTTCATCCCCTGCATATTTTCCAGTGTTAGTTATTGTAAAACTCACAATAACCGTATCACTTTCAGAGAATTTCTGAGGCCAAACATTCAGCTTTGAATAGGTAAAATTTGTATAACTCAAACCGAAGCCAAAAGGAAACTGTGCTTGACCTGACTCGGTGTCATAATCGTCGCCGCGGCCCGTGGGAAGATGATTGTAGTTCAACGGCAATTGTCCTACTGATTTAGGGAAAGTAATTGGCAATCGCCCGCTCGGATTTTCTTTACCAAAAAGTAATGCTGCCACTGCGTCACCACCCGCTTCGCCCGGATACCAAACATCTAATAATGCATCCACATTTTCAATCCAAGATTCAGAAGTGAATGCAGAACCACCGACTACAACAACTACTACAGGTTTGCCGGTCGCCGCAATTCGTTGAATCATTTCCTCTTGTCGACCTGGTAATTTCAAATCGCTTCGATCTCTAAATTCTCCTTCTTCCAATCCAACAACAACAACAGCAATCTCTGCTTTATTCGCGATGTTTATAGCATCTTGAATTTGTTTTTCCGCAGTGTATTCTTTCTCGCCGTTCCATATCAATTTGAATTTTGAATTACCTGATCTTTCAGTATAAACAATTTTGATTTTAACCAATTTGTCTTTTTCAAAATCAAAAGGAACTGTTGTTTCGTGAAAGCTCTGATCATTTGAACGATCAATTACGAGTTGATCATTGAGAAACAATTTATACCCATCATTTCCGCGAATACCAATATCAAATTTCCCAGATTTGTCGGCCCTTACAAAGCCTTCCCAATCCACCCCAAAGTTATCATACGGAAAGTCCGCAATTGGTCCGAAGAGCGACCAGTTGAAATCAATTTGCTGATCTACTCTTGTGACAATTGGACAATTCGCCTTGTTTGCACTTCGAAAATACATTCCCGACAAACCCATTGCTAATTGCTTGTTTTCATCTGTATGTAGCAAATTTTTGGAACTCACCGCAGTGTACTTTTCATCCACTCTTCCACAACCCTCGGCATAAAAAATTTCAGTAGATTGAGAAGCAGCTTTCTTGATTCCATCAAGAATAGAAACAGACGAATTGCCAGGACCGCTGTACCCGCCAAGACGCGCCTCTACCGCATCAACCCCAATAATTGCGATGCTTTTATAATTAGAAGAAAAGGGGAGAATTTCATTTTCATTTTGAAGTAATACTGCACTCTTCAGGGCCATTTCATAAGCCAATTTTCGGTGTGCATTCAAATCCAATTCATTCAACAATTCATCACTCACATAAGGCGCATCAAATAATCCTATTTCAAATTTTGTGCGCAGTACATTTCTAACAGCATTATCAACTTTTTCTTGATTGACATCTTCATATAAGAATGGATCAGAAAAAAGAGAATAGCTATTGAAACTGGTTTGAAAAATTACATCGAGACCATTTTCAATTGCTTGCTTTCCTGCGTCGCTGTAGTCGTTTGCTGTGAAGTGCAGAACATTCGCTCCGCCCGTTGCGGCAGCATCAGAAATGACGAATCCTCGAAATCCCCATTGCTTTCGAAGTACATCGTTGAGCAAGTAATTATTCGCTGTGCATGGTCTTCCATCATAAGAATTGTATGCCGTCATGATTGATCGTGCACCGCCAATTTGAATGGCATCACGAAAAGGTTTGAAGTAAGTTTCATTCATCAGACGTTCGCTTCCGAAAACGGGATAGCTATCGCGACCGCCGTCGCCGTGGTTTGCGACAAAATGTTTAGGTGTGGTGACAATTCCTTTGCTTTCCATCGAGCTCACATAAATGACCCCGAATAATGAAGTAAGAAAAGGATCTTCCCCGTAGGTTTCCTCCACTCTACCCCATCGCACATCCGTTGCAATATTTACGACAGGAGAAAGTACCATTCGAAGACCGCGTGCCTTTGTTTCAAGTGTAATGGCATCAGAAACTTTTCGCATCAATGTAGTATCCCACGATGCAGCCATAGCAATAGATTGAGGAAAAGATGTTGCACCTTGTCGAACGAGTCCGTGCAGCGCTTCATCGAAGGGCATCATTGGAATACCTAGTCTTGTATTTTCAACAAAGAATCGTTGCATTCCATTAATCTTATCCAGTGTGATTTTTGCGTTTGGACCAGCCGCATATTTCATCATTTGATTTGCCGCGCCAGCGTTATCATCCACAGTGTTTATTTGAAATCCAAAAAGTCCTTC
>JBJOKO010000247.1:0-4520 GCA_046046035.1 Bacteroidota bacterium
ATTGGAAAATGGTGAATAGCCATTTAGACTTCTTCTTTCAACGTAATGTTGAGTAGATTCTGCCTTTTGTTGCATTGCCCATATCACCCCTTCTACGATTATTACTTGACCTGCTAATCGTAGCGCCATTTTTCCATATCTGAACATGTTCTTGGACACATTAGATCTTGAAAAATTTTTCCCTGAAGAAGCTGATGTTTTTTCCATTTGTGAAAGTACTGCATCATGACCTTTTGGAATGGATTGAATTACTACTTTACTTTTAACAGCCTTATCTGTCATTACAATAAACTTTTGTCCTGATTTTCCAGCTTCTGCTTCTATGATAAATGTGTCTCCCCCGGCTTGGTTCATAAATTGAACAGCTTTTTGATTTCTGATTGCGTTCAAGCTTTTCAATTGATCCGTGGTCAGTTTGCTATTTTCAATACCGGTTAATTCCATTTCTGCTTTGGCCTCATTAAAAAAACCTCTCCATTGTTCGTAAGTGATGGTCTGTGCCCCCTCAATATTAATTGCACATTGCAATTGCACAGGCTCGCTTGCAACACTGCTGCCAGCTTTTGCCCCACTTGGGTCAGTCATAAAATAATTCCACCCACTTTTCCCTGATACAAAGCCTTCTTCCAAAATATTTACAGCATACTCAGCTTTAGTATTATGATACGCAATTGTTGGAGGGTCACCTAGCCCTAAATAATCAAAAGATCTTATTGGGCTGTTTCTATGATAAGCATAAGGAGATTGCCAAGCATAATCCATATTTTTTGGATCGATACTCTTCATTTTAACTATTCGTGGGTCATACTCTCTAAACTCAAAGTGTATCCAATTGCCCGTTCCTGCAATCTCGCCATCGTGTTCCTTGCCATTGAATGAGAAACGATATTCCTGTTCGCTCCATGTGCGGGCTGATAGAGCAACACCGAATGGAGAATAATCGGTAACAGAAATGATATGTGGATTGTAATACTCCAACACCCCGGTAGCTTCGTTTCCAACAGGGACCTTCATATCACTAATTACTGTCAGCACATTACCCAAGTGATTGGATAACTCGTATAACTTCTTCTTGAGATGTCTTGTAATTGTTGTTTCGCTTGTAGGAGCAATAACCATTTCATTTTGCGGCACTACCACTTCGGTAGTATCCATACCCAAGCGTGAACTGCCATAGATATGTCTCTCTGCAAGCGCATATTTCACGGTGGTAATTGATGTGGAATTTACCACCTCAGTTATCATTTTCTCATCATAGACCGCAATAGTTGTTCCCTGTGCATCGCGCACGTAGAAGGTGCTTGATTCAAGCATTTCACCGTCATACACATATTTGGCTATTCTATTGCCCATTGGGTCGTATTCAAACTTCAGTGACTTTTTATCTGAAGATGCACTTCGTTTTACTTCTTTGATTTTACTATCTACCCTCCACACAATCTCGTCAATTTCCTCTTGTGCATCCCCAACTAATTCACCAATTTTTGAGTAAATATAATTATTATCTCCATTCACCTGCACAGTTGGATTTGTTTGTGTTGGATACATATACTCACCCATATCATGAATGTCATCGGGATATGAAAGATCAGCCACTGCGTCATTTACTGAGTAAAGTCTATTTGATATTCGTCGACTTGCAGTTGGACTCGTTGGGTCTGACTCATGATATTTATATACCAAATCATCCACCAAAACATCTGTTCCTGCTATTGGGTTAGTCGTCGTTCTCTCAAATTGATAGCGTTTTTGGGAGTTTATATTACCGTTGGCATCAAAAGTAAAGCTGTTCTTAAATTTCGCTGATTCACCAGTGGATTCCCAAGCGTTGTTGGTGTAGTTAAAATCGAGATAACCCTTGGCATCCTTTAGTCTATTCAACTGATCATAGTTGTAAGCCATACCCAAATTCTCCGCCGTAAGTACGCCCTGATTGTCTGACCTCATGAGTGTGGTTTGCATAATGCCAATATTGCCATTCCACAAATCATTACTTTGATTATCGATATCACCTCCATCTGTCTCGGCATACCACTGTGGCAAAGGAGAAACAGATCCTGCATTCACGCTCTCATAATCTCCTTCATAATATCCTAATGAATAAGAGTAAGCGTCTCTTGCGATGTATTGATTCAAAGCATTATTCGCGTTACCATCTTGCCCCATATCACGATTGGCATCAAGGCTATTGCTATTGGTTCCTTTTAACCAACCTTGTAATGTATAAGCATAATCGACACCTTGTACTTGATTGTCGCCAAGTTCAACTCTCGCTAAAGGACCATGTTCATAATAGAAATACTTTGCGTCTAAATCCCAACCTGGATTCCCACTTGTATAACTAGTCCATGCTATAGGATTCGGTTGTTTGCTTGTAAACACTTCTTTGATTCTATTATCCGCATCGTATGTGTAGTGATGATGCCATGCATCGGATTTCCCAGATTGATAGCTCATTTGATGAACATTGCCGGAAATCAAGTCATAGACATAATCCATTCTCTTAAAACGTTGTTGCGCGTAGCTGACGTTATCAAGTGTCATTGCTGGATTGTCTTGGATCAATGTGTTCACGTTTCCATGAATATCATAACTGTAATAGGTCGCACTGTTGAAAAGAGGTAATTCATCTATCTCCATATTGTCAACCCAAGTTTCCATGTAGTATATAGCAGACACTCTCTTTCTCAAATTGCTTTGAACGAAGTCAGATGGTATTGCAGTAGTGTATACATCATCAACTGCTTCATCATATAGTGACCTAGTGATTTCTGTTCGTGTTGGGTTTGAAACTGCATCCGGTACGAGATCATTATTTATATCAACTTCCATTGATCCAGTTTCAAGCCATTCAATAAGATTGACATCATTAATTACATTTGGGTTATATGTATTGTTTACATAATCTCCCATGATGTTTCTAAATTGGATTTCGCTTGTTGCATTTTCTGCTTTTACTCCAGCCTCATATACTCTTCCTAAACCATCGTAAAGAGTATAGCTATAGTACTTCTGATTTTCATTACTAGTGACATTTCCCTGCTGTTTACTATTTTGACTCAATACGATTCTTCCTAGCTTATCATAATAAAACAGCGTAGAGTATTCACCAGACATTTCTTCAAATCTCCTTGTACAATGCTCAATACCGCCATTATAGTTAGCTCCAAGTATTCCTTTGTGTGAACCGCTATAGGCAATTGCAGAAAAATCAAAACCAGTAACATCAGATTGTTGCGAGAAAACAGTACTAACTGGATTCAAGTCCGTAGCCGCCGAAATGGAAGCACCAGTATAATCAGGTGAATTCAAATCAGAAGTTAAAACGATTTCGAAAGCTTTCCAAAGTCCATTATCTCCGACCGCCATGAAATGCATCATATCATTGAATGCAATATCTCGAATTCCAGAGCAACTCAATGCTATTTGATTATCTAGAATGCTATTAGAATTGATTTCAATTATGGCCAATGACTGATTAATTCCAGTAGAATATACTGCTCCGATTCGATTTGCACCCGGAATTAATGAGCATTCACTAAAGGGCTTGCCAGCATAAGAATTAACGGCAAACGTTCCATTGGTTTCAATTCTTATTTCTCCTTGGCTACCAGCATTTCCAACGTAAACAAATTTGTCTGAGGTCTCAATGTGCTCTACGCCAATGAAACTTGCAGATAAGTTGCCACCCACTGTAACAACTTCATTTTCCTCAATCTTCGCTATAATACTTTCACCAACAATTCGAATTTGATCATCTTCTGCAATTATTCCTGCATTCCAACTTGGAATATTGTTGGCAGATGGAAGAGAAGGTATTTCCCATCCATTGGCGATATTATATGTGTATCGAATGCGGCCATTTGTTTCTACAATTACTCCAGAACCAACTTCATTGAAATGTATATCCTTGATAGAACAAACATTTATATTATCAACAGGCACAATCGAATTGGTAACTGCTTTCAAAATGCGACCATCAGCACAGCCTAAATACAACTGATTGGTTGTGCCCTTCGTCGTCCCACAAATAATATTTCGATTGGTTCCAGTTTGCAGGCCAACATAGCCCGTGCCTCCCACGACTGGTGATTTCCAAACTTTTCCATTATTTGAAAGGGCATAGATAGAGTTACCATTAATAACAAAATCATTTACACGATTGCCAGAATTGCCTGCTACCGAGGTTAAAGAACAATTCCAAATTAGGTTATTGTCATTAGATGCAGGATCCGTAGTGTTAAATTGTGGAAGTACCACTTTGAAAATATTTCCATTTTCCAGTCCAAGCCAAGCAAAGTCCAGATTGACCATAATTGAGCTGATATCAGCCGTGACTTTATTATTAGCTTTAATAAAATCTATATCAGATTTAACGAATACATCCCCATTAGCTCCAGCTGCAGCTATGATCTCTGAATTAGTTTCTATTTGAGAAAGTTCAGAAATAAAACCAATGGACTTTATCTGGGAAGGGCTTCCAAAATTCCCATTCGCTAATAATGGAATTTCCATGAATT
>JBJOKO010000248.1:0-4487 GCA_046046035.1 Bacteroidota bacterium
TTCATTCCATAGGTAGCATTATTTCTAAATAAAGTATCAATGCTCTTATTAAACTCAATCAATTTCTCCTCATTAGGAGAAACGAATGAAGCGAGACGTCTTTTGTCTGACCAAACTATGGCATTACGACCATGAACTACAAGTGGGAATGTCTTTTGAACACTTGATGGAACAGCGTTTTGAGCATAGTTAATCACTACTTCAATTTGCATGTTCTTTTGGTCGTTTATCTTCAGAATGTTTTCAGAGAATATTGCTGGTATGCGCAATCTGTATTCACTTTGTGCTGCTATTTCAGGCACTTTCACAGAAGTGGGCTCTGCCATCAATTCTTTCGAATAAACAGTTGCTGATGTTGGAAGAATAGGCGACGTGCTATTATTTGTCAAAACAATTTCTGTAACAGGCAAAGAATGGATGTCTGAATAATTGCGATAAAGCGAAGGGAAAATTTCAATGCTTGCAACATCAAGGATGCTTAAAGGCATTTGGTTTTTCTGCGCTTCGGCTTTAAGTTTAAGAGCGTTGTCTCTTGCACTCTTGTATGTGACATTATTGGTGTCGAGAGCCAATGCCTTGTTGTAAGAGTTGAGCGCCTCATAAATCCTTCCTGTATTTCTGCATGCATCTCCAAGTCCAAGGTGCGCAGAGGCATTTGATGGATTTAGTTGCGTTGTACGCTCATAATACTTGCGCGATTCGTGAAAGTTGCTCAACTCATAATTGATGCGAGCAAGATTGAGTAAATAACTCTCACGGCGGGCAGTATAGGAATTCAGTAAAGGAGAATTGACAGTACTTTGCTTGAATCGAAGAATGCTTTCATCCAAGTATTGAATCGCTACTTCATAATACTCAACTGCTTTTTCTGTCATCGAAGACTTGTCATAAGCTTCTGCCAAATACCCATGTGCCCATAGGAGTGTTGGGGTTTTCTTGAGTGCTTTTTCAAGTTGGAAAATGGCTTCTTTATAGTTGCCATTGAGCAGTTCGATATAGCCAATTCGAGCACTGATGTAGCTGTTGTCGGAATTGCCAATTGTGAGTTGTTGTAGAATGTTCTTTGCCGTTGCGTAATCTGTTTGCGCTATTAGTGCGTCAGCCATTAGATCAGTGAACTCTGGATCTTTAGGTATTAAATTAAGTATTTTGTCATACTCTTGAACCGCAAGCGCGTGTTGGTTTGTAGCACTGAATGAACGAGCAAGAACTTTGCGATAACCAATCATAGTCGATTGTGTCATCAGAGCTGAGGAAGAACCTAATTCGAAACTAGATAAACGAATTACGTCTTCATAATTTCCAGATTCGTATTGAGCTTCTAGGTAGGTGAGTTGTGCATCGAAGTATGGTTTCCCTTGTGCTTTGAGATTTTTGTAAGCAAACTCTCCATTAACAAGCGTTTCGTCTAGAATAGTCTTCAATTCTAACGCAGAGGTCTCACGAATAGATTTGAATTTGTACAGCATGAAATAGGACGACTCCAGTGAATGCGCGAATGAAGCATTTCCTCTGTCCCATTCAAGAAGTTTTTTCTCAAGTCGAATAGAAGTGTTTATGCTGTTTAGACTTTCTTCAAGAGATAGTATTTGAGCCACGGTATCCATGGCGCTCCATGCAATTTTCTTAAGAACGTCATTTGACATATACGTTTCCGCGTCCGCAATAAGACCGTTGATATTACCCTGATTTGAATATTGAATGTATTGTGCCTTCAAAACGTATTGAAGATTCGCAAGTATTTCATTGGATGATGGTAGAAGTTCTGTTGCTGTTTTTGCGTACGAAATTGCATTTTCAATATCAAAGTTTTTTACGAGCATAACAGAAAGTTCAGCCATGCGATGCGCTATGTATTCGGTCATGCGCTGAGGGCGGCCAAATTTCTCCAACGCCAATTGCCATGAACCTTTTGCTTCTTCATATCGCTGAGCATCGACCATGCTTTCGGCATAAGAGAAATAATCATCAAAACCTAATGATGGATCGGAAAAATCGCTCCAGCTAATCGTCACAAAATTGTAGTGATGCAGTTTTTGATCGCCCTTAGGTTGAGTAATTACAAATGTGCTTGAGGTTGTTTTGAATGCAAGTGAATCACCATTCGCCGTTGGTGTAGTTAAGCCGTAAGCAATGACTGCAGTGCTTTTTGATTTGGAAAATTGAACATTGAGTTTGCCATCAACAACATCATATAATACCGATCCTTCCGGCATCGGAGGAGGTAAGAGATATTGATAGACTTTTTGACTTTTGTTTTTCGAACTAGTGAAATAGATACTCAAAGTACTTCTGTCGATCAACATGTGATCTATGCTTTCGAAACCGTTGACACCCGCCCCAGGTCTTCCCATAGAAAATTTCAATACGGGATCAATTTCCCAAGAATAAGTTTCGATTTGTTGCGTAGTAGAGTTGAATAAATGAACTTGATCTAGTGGGTCAACAAAAAAGTCGAGAATTACCCCAGGTTTTTCGCCGGGTTTTAATGGACGAGCCTGAATCTTTTTTTCTGAAGTTGGCCATCCTGTCGCTCCAATGCGATAAATGCAATTCGCTTCTTCATCAAGAACATAAATTTGATCTTTCGAATCGCACTGAATCTTGATTGGTGCGCGCATGATCGAGTTCTCTCTTGAAGTAATTACTTTGCTGAAAACTCCTGCGGAATTCCACATGTAAAGGCTTTCGCGAGAACGATCTGCTACAATTAAATTTCCATTTTTTTGAATGACAATGCTTACGGGATCTCTGAGCTTTTCTGGAATCTCTTGACCCAGTTTGCGAATCAATGCACCAGTCAAATCATACATCAGAATCTCGTCGTTTCCTTTGTCAGCGACATACAGATTACTATTGTTGTCTGCGGCTAGTGCAACGGCATCTTTGATTTGACCAGTGAGCGTGAATAGGTCGATTTCCGAAGTGTCTTTGTATGCGATGACTTTTTTATGATCATTAGCAGGTATGACATAACGCGAATTGTTTGGCGCTACCACCAAGTCTAATGCGGGCTTTCTAGCTGTGGTCGAACGCGACATTTTAACGCGCTTTGGTGGATTGCCGGGAATAGGTGTAGGCGATTTGTGATTAAACAATTGTACCTGTTGAGTTGAAGCATCAAGAATTGCAATTTTGTATGGATCTAGCAGTGAAGATCGAATGTGCGTTGCTGTTTTGAAAACACCATTTCCGAAAGTATTCCCCTTTGTACCAACCGTTCCAATTAGTTCACCAACACGACTAAAGTGAATGGCTTGGCAGGTTTCTCCATCGAGTAAAATGAATTCACCATTAGCAAGCACAGTCATATCGACTATGTTTTTTATGGTGATGTTTTTTCTATTTGATAGATTCCGATTGGTATTAACAAGAGTTCCTCCAATATCGAAAACATAGAGATTCGGTCCTGGGTTTTCTAACACGTATAGTTCATCGGAAGCGCTCACACCAATAGAAAGAATTTCTTCGAATGGTACTGATGTGCCTGTGATCCAAGTGAGATAAGTCCCATCAGGATAGAATACATCGATTCGATTGTCTTCACCATTTAAAGCATAACAATATCCTTTTGAATCAACAGCTAGTCCGGTTATATCTCGAATTTGTCCTAATTCAGAACCCTTTTCTCCGAATGTGGTGCAAAGCCCCTTGGTGTTTCGCTTGATTATTTTACCTAAAGCATCATCATACACATACAATTGATCTTGTGAGTCCACACAAATGGCAGTGGGGTCTTCTAATTTCAGAGATATTTCAGCAGTTGGGAAGCGAGTCAGATTTTCAGCAATATTTCCGTACACATCAAAGACCATGATTGACTTGGCAACTTTATCAAGCATGTAGACGGAACCATTTGTTCCCATTGCGATAGTGGCGGTCTCTTTTTCGATTTTGGGAGCTTCAGCAGGAATCGACCTGAGGTATTCATAGCCTTGGCCAAAACTGATGAAAGTGATAACAACGAAAAATATAGATAGGAAGCAGTTCTTGCTCCAATAGTTTAGGGTCATGAGTTATTCAAAAAGGTGAGGCAAGATAGAAATATTTTGGCTAATGCCCAACCCCTCTGTGGGATACATAGATGTTTGTGATCTAGCTTATTCTCTGATTAACAGTCCTCTTGAGATTTCCACTTCTTCTTGGATTTGAGAAATTAGGAGTGCTTTTGACCGAATTGCCTCTGAAATCAGCTCATTTCCATCCAATACAGGCAAATTGTTGCCTTCGCCGTGGTAGGGACTAATCCAATGCGATTTGGGTAAAATGACCCATTGGCGGGGCGTATCGCGATAGGATTCCAACTGATTTTGATTCAAATACCAACCTGCTTCGTGATGAGGATGGGCGAGATGTGGCCTAGATGTCGCGCCTAAACCATTGAATGGATAGAAGAAATAGCCCTTTAGAAATACAACAGATATGGGCTTTTCAAGGTTAAGTTCAGCAAGTTTTAATTTTCCTTCAATGGTCTTTGATAGTTTCGT
>JBJOKO010000249.1:0-4480 GCA_046046035.1 Bacteroidota bacterium
CAACACCTATCAATGAAAAATCATTTTTAATTCGCAAAAAAAAATTTAAACATGACAGGAACATACACACGATTAAACATTCAAATTGTATTCGCAGTAAAACATCGTGAACCACTTCTCGATCAATCTTGGCGACAAGAAGTCTTTGCTCACATGGCTGATACGATTAAATCAAAAGGGTCTCATCCTATCATTATAAATGGCGTCGATGACCATGTTCACGTATTTATTGGTCTCAACCCTAAAAATTCAATATCTGATTTAGTTTCAGATTTGAAAAGAAACTCAGGGCTCTTTATTCGGGATAAATTTCTTAAGAATAAAAAATTTCATTGGCAAGAAGGATATGCGGCATTCTCCTATTCACCAAATGCAAGAGAAAAGGTAGTTAACTATATCGATACTCAAGAAGCACATCATTGCAAGAAGGATTTCACACAAGAACTCAAACAATTTCTCGAAATCAACGGCATTTCATATTCTGACCAATACCTACCGTAATGCGCCCCTTCGGGGCTTACAACAAAACGCGCAATCTATTTCTACCATAGAGCGCCCCTTTGGGGCTTGCAACAAAACGCTCATCATATGTCGATTCTAAATCGCCTCTGTGTGCTCTGTGAAACTTTGTGACCTCTGCATCCAATAGTTATTGAACCGAGCTCCCGAAGAGCGCGAAATCGTATTTCACGGGATCGTTGGGATCGAGGTGTCTTAGGACTAAATCCAATTCTTCAACAGCCTTCCAATCATCTTGGGTGCGTTTCAACATTCCTAATTCACGCGCTGCGCGTCCGGAATGAACATCGAGTGGAATTGATAAAACAGATGTTGGAATCTCTTTCCAAATCCCAAAATCCACTCCTGTTTTATTCGGCCTCACCATCCAACGCAAATACATATTCAAACGCTTCGCGGCACTGCCAGTTAATGGATTTGAAACATGCTTTGTTGTGCGCTGCTCATGCTTTATTTCAAAAAATAAATTCCTGAATCCTGCTATTGCGGTGCGTATATCCTTGCCGTCAAATTCATACATGAAAGCACCTTCAATGCCATCATGCTTTTTATAAATATTCTTTAGGGATTTAAAAAAGAAAAGCAAATCCGTCGAATTGAATGTGCGATGTACAAAATTTTCAAAACGCTTTTCATCTGATTTCGAAAAATTCAAAATGAAATCAAGCGGAGGTGCATCCATCAAGGTGATAATACTTGACGCATTATTGATAATTGACTTTCTATTTCCCCATGCTATTGTAGATGCGAGAAATGCAGCAATTTCAATGTCTTCCTTTCTAGAAAATTGATGTGGTATTCGAATTGGATCCAACTCGATAAATGCTTGATTATCATACTTCTCCACAAGTGGGTCGAGAAGCAATTTCCACTCAGCTAACTGCTTTTTCATTTTGATTCGCCCATCAAAGCATACTGCAAGATGTTCGCTCCCATCTTAAAAGCTTTGGTGCGTGTTTCCTCGCTGTCCTTATGTACTTCTTGATCTTCCCATCCATCGCCTAGGTCGCACTCAACATCATAAAAACAAACTAGTCTTCCCTGATAAAGAAGTCCAAGTCCTTGTGGAGCTTTGCCATCATGCTCATGCACTTTTGGAAGTCCATTTGGAAAATCATAGGTCTGATGATAGATCGGGTGACTGAATGGCAATTCTATGAAATCCAATTCGGGAAATACTTTCTTCATTTCCTTGCGAATGAACTTGTCCATACCATAGTTATCGCTAATGTGAAGAAAACCTCCACCGATAAGGTAAGCACGCAAATTTGACACATCAGATGCAGAGAATACCACATTTCCGTGCCCAGTCATATGTACAAAGGGATAGTTATTAATCTCTGGAGAGCCAACGTCCGCGAAAGGAACATTTAGATCAATGTTCATATTCAAATTCTTGTTGACATACTCCACAAGATTAGGCACAGCAGTCGGATTCGCATAATAATCTCCACCACCTCTGTACTTCATCACCGCAATCTGATAAGAAGGGGCCATGAATGAGGTCATGAATAAAAAAACTATTGCAACTACTCCGATAATTCTCATTTCACAAAAATAAGGAATTTCACTCCGCAGCTATGATGGAGATTTCCACTCTTGCATTTTTTGGGAGAACAGAAACTTGAACTGTTTCGCGTGCTGGAAAATCTGACGTGAAATAAGAAGCATAAACTTCATTCACAACCGCGAAATCATTCATGTCTTTCAAGAATATTGAAGTCTTCACGATATTCGAAAAATCCAATCCTGACGCATCCAAAATAGCTTTGATATTCGCCATCACTAAACGTGTTTCAGTAGCCGCATCCGCAGGTTCGTAGACTCCTGTAGAAGGATCAATGGCAATCTGTCCACTAGCGAACAACATTCCATTCACTTTTATCGCCTGACTGTAAGGTCCAATCGGCGCTGGTGCATTTGTGCTTGTAATTACTTTTTTCATTTCTTTTGGCTGTTGGCTGTTGGCTTTTAGCTATTGGCTTTTGGCTTTTGGCTGTTGGCTTTTGGTTGTTATTTCGTGTTTGTCACTAGTCGTCAGTCACTAGTCACTAGTCACCAGTCACCAGTCGTCAGTCGTTGGTTGTCACCCAATTGTGTATCATCTTTTTTCCTTCTGGTGTTAGGATGGATTCGGGATGAAACTGCACTGCGTGAATGGGTTTGAATTTGTGTCTTATTGACATGATCAATCCATTTTCATTTCGCGAAGTTACTATTAAGTCTTCACCCAATTCACTTGCAACCCAACTATGGTAATGTCCTATTTGAAAAGGGCTTTTAATGTCTTCAAACAAAATATCTAAATCATCTTCGCAATGAGCCAACGAAGATTGTCCGTGAATTACGGTTTCCAAATTTATTAGACTACCTCCGTAACACTCCACTATCGCTTGCAGTCCGAGACAAACCCCTAACACTTTTGTTGTGTCAGGTAAGCGTTTCAAAAGTTCGGGCATTATCCCGGCATCCTTTGGCAATCCCGGTCCTGGTGACAAAACTATTTTATCAAATTGCAATGCTTCTTCGATAGAAATTTCATCATTACGACGAACTACAACATCCTCCCCTTCTCCTTCCAAATAATGAAAGAGGTTGTAAGTAAAGCTGTCGTAATTATCTAGAAGCAACATTCGGCTTGGTCTGTTGTTATATTTGTCAAAAGAACGCACAATGTTATTCAAGAAATTTCTGCATTATCTAAATCCAATGACTTTTTTCGATAGAAAGAAAGTGGATATGAATTTACGATTCATGCACGGAATGAATAGAATTACTATTCTCGTGTTTCTTATTGCACTAATTGTAATGATTATTCGGGCAACGAATCGTTAGCCACATGATACCATCGCACTGAATTCACCATGTGCGCAATGTCCTTTCGAACGAACTCCAACACTGGTGCAATCGAATCTGGATTGGGTTTATTATTAAAATAAAGACTCCCACGGAAGAAATGGTTTGTGCTATCTGAAACAAAGAACTGCACTTGCGATGCAGCTTCTCCATCGATATCGTAAATGATACCATCCAAGTGATTTTCCACATCCTCAACAAGAGTCCTGCGAAGTCCTGTTGCTTTCATTTCATGCTTAACAGCAAACCCATACGCATCGTGCACTAGTTTATCAATGTTGTTATTTACATTGAAATAAGTGCAATAGAGAATTGCATTAAAACGAGGGTAAGTAATATTAAACCAGCAACTATCTGTTCCTTGGCGGTCTTTAAAATTTTCAACTCGTGCATAATTCGGAACATCCAAACTCATGTCACAATCAGAATTAAATCGGGTGTAACTATGCTCCGGTAGGTCGATTCGAAAATATCCAGCAGGTTTTGGAATTGCAGCATCGCGGCATGAAGCCAAGCTTGCCAAAAGAATGAAAATCCCATAACTCCAAAACAATTTCATCTTAATCATTCGATGTTGGAAGTGTAATTTTAATTCGCTTTATTTTACGTTTATCCGCGGCTTCGATAGTGAAAGTGAACCCTTCAAATTCAATTTCATCTCCTTTTACCAAAATTCGTCCAGCCTGCTCTATTACAAAACCGGCAAGAGTTGAAAAGTCTCCTTTGGATTCAACAAATGCGGTATTGTCAATATCCAATACTCGATAAACGTCTACTAATTGTGTCTTTCCTTCAAAAACAAAAGTGCGGTCATCCAATTTTGAGAAATGAATTTCTTCATCATCAAACTCGTCACTAATATTCCCTACAATTTCTTCTAAAATATCTTCAAGCGTAATCAATCCAGATGTTCCGCCATACTCGTCGACAACAATTGCAAGATGGACTTTTTCCGTTTGAAATTGCTTTAGCAAATCATCGATCTTTTTATTTTCAGGAACGAAGAAAGGCTGACGAACAAGAGTGCGCCATTCAAAATTCATTTCTTCCAAATGCGGTAGTAAATCTTTGATAAATAAAAATCCAGCAACTTGGTCTTGTGAGT
>JBJOKO010000250.1:0-4477 GCA_046046035.1 Bacteroidota bacterium
GTTCCTCTACAATCGATGCAGAGGTTAGGTTTGAACCTGAATAACTAGGGTTGGAGATAGTTTCAGAAGATAGGGAAGTAGAGGTAGTCCATGAATACTGATAACCAGTATAGGTTGGCATTCCGATTTGAGCGGAAGTCCCACCGCAGATTTCAGTGTCTACTCCAGCATCAGCTGCATGAGAAAGGGTTACAGCGTGACAACCCGTTAGAGAAATATCATCAAGCCCAAAATCATTTCCACCGGTGCCGGTTTCCATATTCAACAAACAAATCGTAACTTGAGTCAAACTGCCACTGTTCCAGTTCAGAATCCCTTGTTGCCATCCACCCTGAGCTACTAATAGCTCTCCGATAGGTGTCCCATTGAATGTAGGTTGCAACTGAGCCAATGGGTGCGGGTTTGAATTGTTGGTGACATCTCTTGCCCAAAAAGAAAAGGTATAATCTGTATTTGGTTCGACGTCTACAACTTGGCACCAAACTTCGAAACCACTTTGACCAATACCATTGGCAATAAGAAAACTACCTGATGGTGGGTTGGTATGATCATTTCCTGTAAAGTCATTGTGATAGAAAAAAGCATTTGTTCCTACAGCATAGGTACCTTCTGAACAAAGTGGACAAAAGAAGCCGGTTCCAAGGTTTAGTTCAGTCGTAAAACCAGTATTACCAGAACTGAAATTTCCGTTTTGAATGAGTTGAACTTGCTCATAGCAAGCACCACATTGCGCTTGAAGATTCATTACTGAAGCCCATAACACTAGAGAAAATAGAAAACGAAAGAATGATTTCATGATTAAATAGAACTGATCAAATTCTCTGATTTCTTCTTGAGAACTTCAATTTTATTAGCAACTGGATTGGCGTACATCTCAAGGAGAATCTCCTTCATTGTCTTACTATATCCATCTTTAGTTAAGCCAAATTTTCCTTTAGAAATACCATGACCAATTATACGACCTCTGAGATAATTGGTGAAAGTAATCTTTTGAATATTGTTGTAATGTTCTTTGTGATCTTTAGTTCCGTGCATCAAATCATAAGCAATGTAATTTGTAGGCCATAGCTTATAAATTCTATGCATTTCTGTATCTATTGCGTTGGCTAAATGGAGGACTTTATCATTCTTATGCTGAATCAAGCGCATTTCTTCAATGGCAGAATTCATGGCGCCACCTACAGTAATATGAACACGACCTTTATGTCCAGTAAGTCCTTTCATCATGCTCTTGAAATCTTCACCAGGCTCTTTTGTATAAGAACCGGTTAGTTTTTTCATCGCCAATTCATTTGCTTTGAGAATATCACATGGATCGTACTCATAGCTCACGCACATGGGTACAATATTGAGGTCTAGCAATGCATCTTCCATTGAGCTTTCACTGCTCATGGTGAACATTTTCAATAAGCCAGAAGCTGTGCGATCATCGCCATCTTTACTGCGTCCTTCTCTTTGAGCAATCCAAATTGAATTGCCAGTTTGGATGGTTTGTCTGATATAATTGGAAAGTCGCAAAGAATAGAAAAAGACTTCACGAGCATTAATATTCCGATTAACGATGAAATTCTTGTTTGCTCTTACCAAATCACGAACAGCTTGGGTTTGAAGCAAATTGTCACCGATAGCGATTTGAGTAGTTTTATAGCCGCGTTCCATCAAACTGACGTTCAAAAGGGCGCTATCTAGAATGATATCTCTGTGGTTTGAAAGAAAGAGGTACCCCTTGTCTTTTTCAATAGCTTCGAGGTTGGAGAAACTCATTCCGCTGGTAGTGAGTTGAGTAACTACGTTAAAAGCAGGACCACTCACTTGTTCTTGAAATTCATCCACCGTATTGATTTCCCTCATCATCTCCTGAATCACAGATTTTCCCAAAGAAGGATAAACCCATTTCATCATCTGGTAGAACATAGGTTCGTTCAGAAGTCGCTCTATAGCAGGCTTTAACTCCGAATCCGAATACGGACGGATGTCGTCATAATTGGTTACATCGATAGGCGAGGAGCTCATATATCACAGAATAACAAGAAAGCGAAGGTACAAAATTTAACTGTTCCCTATTTTTGCACCATGACATTCGAAGAACTCAAATTTACCCGTCAATTTCTTAACGCCGTCGAAGACGCCGGATATACGGAAGTTACGGAAATTCAGCGAAAGGCTGTACCGCCTATTCTCGCTAATCAAGATGTCATTGGCATCGCCCAAACTGGCACGGGCAAAACAGCAGCTTATGTGCTGCCTTTGCTCCAAATACTAAAGTATGCAGTGGGCACCGAACCTCGTTGTGTAATCCTAGTTCCCACTAAGGAATTGGTGGTTCAAGTCGATAAAACCGTCGAGGAGCTTTCTAAATACACCGATTTACGCAGAATAGCACTTTATGGTGGAGTTGGACCCAAATCACAAATTGAAGCTCTTCAAAAAGGAGTGGACATTATTATCGCTACTCCAGGTCGATTCCTTGAAATCTACGCCAAAAGAGAAATCAGTCCGAAGAAGATAAAACACATCGTTTTGGATGAATGCGACCGAATGATGGACATGGGATTTTGGCCACAATTGCGTGAAATTCAAGAAAAAATGCCTCAAAAGAAGCAACAATTGCTCTTTTCTGCCACTTTTCCTGATAAAGTAGCTCATATCGCGGACAACTTCCTTTTGTTCCCAACACGTATTGAAGTTACCCCACAAGCCACTCCGGCGACGACCGTGGCTCAGTTCATATATGACGTTCCCAACTTTACTTCCAAGTTAAACCTACTAGTTCATTTGCTCATGCGAGATGATGCAATGAATAGAGTAATGGTTTTCGTGAAAACAAAGGAACAAGCCACAAGTATTGCCAAATACTTAGAGAGACTTGAAATTGGTGAAGTGAGAATGCTCCACAGTAATAAAGGTCAGAATGCCAGAATCAATGCTATTCATGATTTCAAAGGGGGAGATGTAAGAGTACTAGTGAGCACCGACGTGAGTTCTAGAGGCATTGACGTCATTGAAGTTAGCCACGTAGTTAACTTTAATATCCCAACCCATTACGAAGATTATGTGCATCGAATTGGAAGAACAGGTCGTGCTTTCAAAACAGGTGTGGCCATCAGTTTTGCTGATTTTTCTGAAGAATACCACATTCAAAAGATTCAAAAACTAATTAAGCAAACAATAGAACGTGTCGCAATACCTGAGGGTGTTGACGTGATTGACACTCCTTTTGCGGAGCATCAGGATCAAATGCGTGAGATTGATAGGCAGAAAAGATTAGAGGATCCTAACTTCAAAGGAGCTTTCCATGAAAAGAAAAATATCCCGACGAAGAAGGATTTTAAAGGAAAAAAGAAAAATGTGGTGAAGAAAAAGAGGAAGTATTAAAATTTTTCTATATTTGGTATGAAGATTAACGGGGAAACTCGCTAGTCGTCACTTGCTTATACCTTAATTAACCTTAATTACTACTCTCATGACAAGGTGTCTCTCTTTGTCATTGGTTTGGTGCTGCTTATTGTTTAGCCTGAATTCTTCCTCACAAGGCTTTACTTTAAATCAAATGCAGCATTCAATCATCGGCGCATACAATGGCAGTGGCCTAAGTTGTGTTGACTTCAATCAAGATGGTTGGGATGATATAACTTTCTGCACTCGCAATGAGCCAGTTAAATTCTATTTGAATTCACAAGGTACCTTTATTCTGACATCACTTGTTGATCACCAAGGTGAAATTAAATCTGCTTTATGGGCCGATATCGACAATGATTTGGACCAAGACCTTCTACTAACCACGTTTGAAGGATTTACTAAGCTTTATAAAAATCTTGGAGATTTGGTATTTGAAGATGTATCAGAACAAAATGGTATTCCACAATTAAGTGGAGCTATGAGTTATGGCGCTTCTTTCGGCGATTTCAATCGGGATGGATCTTTAGATCTTTACATATGTAATTATAATTGGCCGGAAGGAATTACAAATTGGCTATTAGTAAACGACGGAACAGGAAAATTTTTCGATATTTCCAACACCACCTGTGCTTCTGATATGAATAGACGTTCATTTCAATCCACATTTTTGGACTTCAATAATGATTTATGGGCTGATCTTTTTGTTATCAACGACAAACAAACTCGCAACTCTCTATATCTTAATTCGAATGGTGAATTTTCTGATGTAAGTGTGGAGTCGGGAACTGACCATTTAATGGAAAGCATGAGCAATAGTCCATGTGATTTTGATCATGATGGTGATTTGGATATCTACATTACTAATGGACCTTTTGGAAATGTCTTCTTAAGGAATGATAACGGACAATTTGTTGACATAGCTCCGGAATTGGGAATGACTGTAGGGACTTTGTGCTGGGGGGCTCTGTGGATTGATTATGATGCTGATGGTTGGGAAGATCTTTATATCTGCGACATATTTGAATATTTCGGAGACTATAATCGGTGGTTTCGAAATAATGGCGATGGGACTTTTTCT
>JBJOKO010000251.1:0-4477 GCA_046046035.1 Bacteroidota bacterium
ATGCCATTCTCAAAACAAAAAACTCAGAGAATAAAACAGAATATTCCGCTTTTATCAATGTAGAAGAAACCAAGGAATATTTTTTCCTTAAATTGGATGTAGGAAACGCTATCATTCTCCCAAAAAGAGTGGTAAGCGACATCAAAGAATGTAAATTATTTTTCCAAAATAAAGGCTTGAGAATTACAAAAGACTAGCGCACATGAAACACTTATTTCTGATTGTATTCGTTACTCTAACTCTAGTAAGTGCGGGGCAATTAGGTTCAGTAGGAGACAGGATGCTTGACCCTAATTACTTCAACAAATGGAATATGGGGGTGGATGTTTCTTTTGATCTAGGCTTTCGCACGCTCATAGACAATGATAATTCAGAAGCATCGTCATTGATAATTTCCTCCAGAAATGATATTGAATTTATAAAACCTGGGTTCACCGCTGGCGTAAATGTCATTCGAAATTTATCTAAAAAATGGGCACTAGTTGGAGGTATTTCCTATTCACGAAAAGGATATTCATCGAAAATCGAGAATCTCACTTTTGGTGATATGATAGATCCGCGCACAGGATTTATCTACGAAACTGTTGACTCTAAGCGATACGACGCTGTTCAACTTAATTATCATATGAACTATATAGATGTTCCGATAAAGGCAACGTATCTGTTCGGCAAAGAAGAAAACCAATATGGACGAAAATGGTATGCAGGACTTGGATTAGTCAATAGCTACTTCATAAATGAAGTGGTGACATCTAAAAAAACTTTAGATGGTAAAAAAGTAGGCAAAGACTCTTACTCAGAGAGAGAAGGCTTCAACAAATACATGTTCTCCCCTGCAATATACTTTGGTACATATCGACTCAATGCCTTCGATCATCAATTGAGAATTGAAGCGAACTTCAAATACGGCGTTACAGAAATCACCGACACCAATGTAAGCGCAACGCTATGGACTACAGGCGTTTCGGTAGGCTACTACTTGAACTAACATTTTATAGCATAACGAAATAAAGAAAGTCTGCAATCGTTACTGATGACCTCTAATCCAACTCTCGCCTCATGAAAAAGCAGCTTCTTTTCATCTGTATTTCATTCATTTCTTACTCGTCTTATTCGCAAGACACGATCAATAAAATCATTGATGAAATCCATATAACACTGAATAATCCTTCAATGAATTATGACTTTATTGAAGGCAAAACAGGTTTCGGTTTTGGGTTCACCAAAATATTTTTAAAAGAAAGAAAGCTGAGTGTGACCACAGGAATAAACGTCAATTGGACGACTTACATCCAAACATATAATTCAAGCAATCCATCCTTCTACTACAAGGATGTAGAATTCAAAAACTCCTTTCTATCCATCCCTCTAGCAGGACGAATCAATTTCGGCGATGTGATTAAATTCTATTTTGAAACAGGCGTCTACTATGACTTCGGGCTTGCTTCTAAAAAGGCTGGAGATTATTATTCTTTGGTTGATCCTGAGAATCACATCTATCAAAAAACCAAATCATTTGATGAGCCAGTTGACTCTTACAACTACTTCGGTTATTCAGTAGCACTTGGAATGATATACAAAATTGGAGATATAGCAATAACTGTAAAACCTGAAATTAATATTGGTGAAAACAAATCTGCAGACAGGAACTATTTCGGACATCACAAGCTTAGCATAGGGGTTCAATTCTAAAAGGCATTATTCTTTCAAAAGCTTTGCTGAATGATAAGTTCCATTCTCATCGATCCACACCAACATATACACACCTGTTTCCACGCCCGCTATTGAATACAATCCTGTATTTAAAACATCCAATTGAGCAATTCTTCCAAGCGCGTCAATAAGCATAATTGATTTTGGATTCGCTCCTTGAATTTTAAAAGTATCATTTGCCGGATTTGGATAGACTGCAATAGTCTCTTGATTCGCTGATTCGACATTTACATTGCCATCTACACCAGCATAATAAACACTTATCATTCCTCCTTGGTTCTGAAAACGCAACACAGGTAAGCCATCAGAAGCACGCATCCATATTATTTCTTCATACGTAACTGCGAATCCAGTGATGTAAGTACTGTCAATTTGCTTCGTTCTTATTCTGAAAACATCTTCTTGCATTCCGTAGCCCAAATTCAAATCACCATACCCATCATATATCCACGTTCGCGTAGTAGAACCTACTTCAGTTGGAGTGCCACCAATCAGCGCAAATAGTACTTGATGATGATATAGACTATCTTCGAAATCAAGAGGAAAAGTGAGATAAGGAATGCCCTCGTTATATTGATAGTCCGACGCTCCCGTTGAAATGCCATCATAATACAAAGTATCATTATCGCTAGAATAAGTATAATATAAATCACGTGTGAATGTGGTCAGCCCATATTCATTAATTTCAGATTGTGCAAAGGTAGAACTACCCGATTCTGCGCCCGTTTGAAATATATATTCGCCAGCAGGTAACGACCAATTCTGCGACGAAAAATCCCAAGATTGATTTCCACTAGTCGCCAAAACCTGGTCCTGATAACTCGAAGCCCAAAATGTCCAACCAATAGTTGAATTCATTCCTGCATGAAAGCAATTATCAGATGTAAAAGTTGGTTGTGCTGCTGCGCTTAAAAAGCAGAATAGTCCTAGTAGAGTGTAAATATTTTTCATCACTTAAAGTATTACAACTCAAAGGTATTTCGACGTACCAATTTAGATGTAAGATAATTACCGTATTTATTGAAACGTCTTAGAGCCTTTCATTCAAAAAAAATTATATTAGCACGATAAGAACTCTACGATGAAAAAAACTGAACTGATACTATTAGCGTGCTTTTATTTAAGCATGACACTTGCTTTCCTTCATGTTCCCTTTGGTGGTGTTTTCTTTGTTGTTACATCCTCTCTGTTTAGCATTTTGTATTTTGGATTAGGTCTACCGTTCCTAATGGGTTTGAGTGAAAAAACCATGACCCAAAAAAACGCTTTTGATAATCTGACAACAATCCAGATCATTCCTTTAAGCCTTGCAACAATATCACTTTCTACCTCGATTATTGCGACCATGTTTAAAGTGCAAATGTGACCAATGTCGAAACCAATGTTTGTAGTCAGTTTTGCAACAATTATCATCTCATTAATTACCGCAACGGTATTTTCGAAAGGTAAACCAACCGTCATTTCAAAAAATATCTTGATTCGGTTTGTCATCATTACTATTCCAGCAATTGTGTTATTTCTAACACCAGAACTAACCATTGCCTCACTTCATTATAGAGATGAGCCTGCCGTATATGAAGCCTATAAAAATGTATTGGAACATCCGGGCGATACTACTTATGTCAATCAATTAAGAAGAGTAAGAGCAATTCCACCTGAACGAAATTCCCACTAACCTGTATTGGGTACTATGAAATCGATTTTTATTGCATTTATCATTCTTTTTTCCATTACCACTCATGGGCAGATCCCAGGCATGAAATGGAACGTTGTGCTCGATGGTTACAACACCGTCTATATGGCAGACATAGCGGTAGATGATGAAGGAAACACTTTTGTAGCGGCGAACTACACCGCAGATCTTACAATAAAAGAGCTCAATAAAAAGCTACCATTTGCAGAGCATGTTCACGCCATGATCATGAAGATTTCACCTCAGGGAAAACCAATCTGGGCGCATGGCTTCAATAGTCCAAACGACAATCGAATCAAAGACATTTCAATCGCGAGCAATGGCGATTTATTGGTAACAGGTTTCGCAGATGGCATCATCAATTTTCCCTCAATTGGAGATACTCTTGCTCGCGGAGAAGCTCGAGAATTAATAGACAATCGCTATTACCAAAATCACAACGGACTTTATGCTGCGAGATATTCTACAAAAGGAAAATGTGTATGGGTAAAGTATTTTGATTGCGCTTGGGGCGAAGGGCTTTCCATTGCAGGAAATAATCTTGATGAAGTATTTGTCTATTACTACCAAAACGCAGACTTAATTCTTGATGATAAAATCATAGTTCCTTTCAAAGCCTCCAAAACTGCAAATTCAAAACTTGGTATTATCCGTCTAAATGGAAAGGGAGAATTAATCGAGGTTCGTCCTATGGGCTCTGAACCATCTCAATCGCTAATTATCAGACATAGCATCGAATTTGACAACCAAAACAACTGCATTGTGTATGGCGTATTCCAAGGAAAAATACTCGTATCATCGACCGATTCTATCGTAACCGATGGCTATAATAATAGCATAGACACCTACATAAGTAAATTAGATCCTGAGGGAAAAGTCATTTGGAAAAAACACTTCGGCGGAAGCCATACACAACGTATTTATAAACTAGTAGTAGCTGAGGATAATTCCATTTATTTCTCCGGAGGTTACGACACAGAATGTTTTGTAAGCAATGGAATAACCGTGACACAGAAAACCGAAGGGAAAAGAACCTTTGGTGAAAGTATGTTTCATGGTCGTATTTATTCA
>JBJOKO010000252.1:0-4436 GCA_046046035.1 Bacteroidota bacterium
TCAAATCGGTATCATTGAGAAGAAAATCTCAATGGGACATGCACGTGCATTGATCAATGCTGAACCAGAAGCACGCCAGTTGAGAATCTACAAGCAAATTCTTGAAAAAGACCTCAGCGTTCGCCGTGTTGAAGAAATGGTTAAGGAAGATGAAACTCCAAAGCTTTTCAAAAATGAAAAGAACATCATACCGATGGAGTTCCAAAAGATGCAGGCAGACCTTCGTTTGAAATTCGGAAAAAAAGCCAAATTGCAACGTAACGAGCATGGTCTTGGCAAAATTGAAATACCTTTTGCCACAGATGACGATCTTCAACGCATTGTTGATATGCTCGATCTGTGATTTATCGCGTGAAATTATCTTATTTAAATAGCTCAGAGAAAAGCAGAATCCTTGTGGTTCTGCTCTTTTCTTTATTTACATTTTCTGCCCTCGCGCAAGATAGCCTTAGAGTAAGTGGCGTGGATTCTACTCAAGTAGGTTCTCCCAAAACTTTCAGTGAAAAATGGAATATGAAGCCTCATTCTCCAATGAAGGCCACCGTATTTTCCGCTGTCATTCCCGGTACGGGCCAGATGTACAATAAAAAATGGTGGAAGTCTGCAATTGTTTATGCTGGAATGGGAACGTGTGTTTATTTTATTGTAGATAACAATAAAAATTACCACACCTTCCTAGACGCCTATGTGGCCTCTGTTGACGGCGATGTCAATACTACCCCTCAAATTGAAGGTAATTCGGCCTACTTTAATGAATGGCAAGAACAATATCACCGCTGGAGAGACGTGAGTTATATGGCCCTCGTAGGTGTTTATGTTCTCCAAATTATAGATGCGAATGTTGATGGGCACTTGTTTTATTACGACGTATCGCCAGAGATGAATCTATCTTTCCACCCATACGTGATTCCTTCCGCACAACTAAATGCGGGATTTGGATTGCAATTACGTTTTTAAATTCACTTAATTCGCAACATGAAAATCGCTCTAATTGGATATGGTAAAATGGGAAAGGAGATTGAAGAAATCGCCATTTCTCGCGGTCATGAAATCGTATTCAAAGCAAGCGAAGCGATAAACTCTTCTACTATTGGACTAGAAGAAGCAGATGTTGCAATCGAATTTAGTCAACCACACGCAGCAGCGAATAATATTTTGGAGTGTTTCAATAGGAAGATTCCAGTTGTTGTTGGCACCACTGGTTGGTACGGTCGATTGAATGAAGTGAAAGATGCTTGCCACGAGCACAATGGCGCCATCCTCTACTCTACCAATTTTTCAATAGGCGTTAATATCGTTTTTCATATCAATGAAATTCTTGGCAAATTGATGAATGACTTAGATGAATATGATCCATCTATTTTAGAAATTCATCATATTCACAAACTTGACAAGCCAAGCGGAACAGCAATAACCATGGCGGAAGGCATTCTCTCTGCGGTGACTCGCAAGAAAGAATGGATCAACGAATCAAGTGAAGAGGCTGAAAAGCTTTCTATCGTAAGTGAAAGAACAGATGAAGTACCGGGGACTCATGTGATATCTTACGAATCTGCAGTCGATAAAATTGAACTAACACATATAGCTAAAAACAGAAAAGGCTTCGCGCTAGGGGCTGTCAAAGGAGCCGAATGGTTGTTCGGTAAGACAGGAACTTACTCTATGCGCGATTTTTTAAAATTCTAGATTATGCGAATACCTGAAATACTTCTTGGACTATTAATCATCACGTATTGTATCTCTCTTCCGTCTCTTTTGAAAAGAGCAGGCCGAGATCATTCTGCGTTGGGCTATATTCCAATAGTTAACTTTTTTCCGTTCTTAAAAATGATAAATCGCCCGTGGTGGTGGTTTTTCCTTATTTTGATTCCTGGAGTTAATCTGATAATGCTTACCATAATCAATGTTGAATTAGGAATCTCATTTGGTAAAAGATCAACGAAAGATCAATGGCTTTTCGGAGCACTTCCTTGGTTCGCTATTGCTAAGCTTGCTTTTAAAGATAAAGAAGCAGGATTTATTGGCGCTCGCGATTGGACGAATGTAAAAAAATCGTTTGCACGTGAATGGGGAGAGGCTATCATTTTTGCTGTAGTTGCTGCTTCTGTTATTCGTAGCTTTTTCTTAGAAGCGTTCACCATCCCTACTCCATCTATGGAGCGTAGTATGCTTGTGGGTGATTATCTCTTTGTAAGTAAAATGAGCTATGGTGCAAAATTGCCACAGACTCCTGTTTCTGTGCCTTTCGTGCACAATACTCTTCCTGGTTCTATGACCAATAGTTATGTAGATTGGTTCTCATTGCCTTATTTCAGATTGCCTGGTTTTGGAAGCGTTGAGCGCTTTGATCCGGTCGTGTTCAACTTCCCTCATGGTGATACCATTCTAGTGCATCCGTATTATGCAGGACATGATTACTATGGCATACTTCGCAATGAAGCGCAAGAAATCGCAAAAAGAGAATTGAAATCAAAGATGCCTTCCATCATAGATAGTCTCGAATACTACGCACTTGACTATTATTATGCAAATGAATCTCGTTTCTTGAATGATGCTCGTTCAAATTTCACAGATAAAAAAGTTTGTATTTCCTGTGCAGAAAATGGAAATCTTGTAAGAAGTGGTGTAAAGATTGACGGACTTAGAGCTCGACCAGTTGACAAAAAAGAAAACTATATTAAGCGTTGTATTGGACTTCCTGGAGATAATCTTGAAATCAAGGAGCGTCAGGTATTTATCAATGGTCAAGCTGTTGAGAATCCACAAGGGCTTCAATATAATTACTTTATCAAAATAGAACCTTCTTATACAGAAGATCAAGTAAAACAATCAATAATTAAAATTTGTACTCAATTCGAATTGAACTTCCCAGGGCAAAACGAGTTTTACGGTCATACAGTCATTTTACCTATGACATCTGAAGTTGCCTCAGAGGTGGCTAAATTGTCCTATGTAGACTCAATTGAACAATCTCTTTCCCAATTAGCTGAAAACAATGGCGGTGCTTATTTCCCATCATCTAACCTAGCTCCTTATAAGACTTGGTCGGTAGATAATTATGGTCCAGTTCATATTCCTGCGAAGAATGAAACCATCACGTTAACATTGGAGAATTTGCCATTGTACAAACGAGTAATTGATGTTTATGAGGATAACACTCTTGAAGTAAAAGGTGGTAAAATCTTTATCAATGGAGTTGAAACCACATCTTACACTTTCAAATACAATTATTATTGGATGATGGGAGACAATCGCCACAACTCTGCGGATTCGCGCGTATGGGGCTTTGTTCCAGAAAATCACGTAGTTGGTAAAGCTGTATTTACTTGGTTCTCTAAAGAAGATCCTGGTTACCGTAGAAGCAGCGCTATTCGTTGGAGCCGCATGTTCAAATTTGTAGATTAATACATGAAGGTCCTTCCTCTTTGTTGCTTTCCTCCTATTTATTGGTTCGGTTTGGCCAACAGTGGTGAAGACTTTGTGATTGATATCCATGAGACCTATGCGAAACAAACATTTCGCAATAGGTTTGATATCCTTGCTGCAAATGGAAGAATGACCTTGACTATTCCTGTAGTAGGTCAAAAAGGTGAAAAGATTCCATTCAATGAAATCAAAATAGCACACGGCAAATGGAAGTATGGTCACATCTCTTCTATTCGTTCTGCTTATGGGCGCTCTGCATTTTTCGAACACTACTTTCCACGAGTTGAAGAACTCTTTCGTTCGGAGCCCGAGTTTCTTTTAGATTTTAATAAAAAAGCTTTCGAAATTGTCTCCTCGTTTGTTCAAGAAAAAGACAAAATGAGCAATAGCACAGAGCCTTTTCCATACAATGATGAGAGCGGCAAGTTTGTGGATCATCGTAATGACTTTGAGCCTTCCTTCAACTCACCATCGTTAAAGCCTTATTATCAAGTATTTTCAGACAGACATCCCTTTCAAAACAATCTTTCCTCATTGGATTTGTTGTTCAATCTTGGACCTAAGGCTGTTGACTATACATTATTGATAAAAAATGGTGAGGTATAGTCTGAGAGTTAGTCATTTCAGATGCACCTTTGCGGTTAGACCATGAAAACAAGAAGAAACGATTTATTCAGATTATTAATGGGGCTCGGAATTTTGATTCTGGCTTCTTATATTCTTTCCGTAGTTTTTTTCAAATGGGATTTGACTGAAGAAAAACGTCACACCCTTACTCCGGCAACTAAGGAAATGCTCGGCACCCTTGAAGACAAAATCTTCATTCGTTGCTATCTGACTGGAGAATTCCCTGCTAGTTTCAAGCGATTGGAACAAAGCATCAAAGAACGTCTCGACGAATTCAGAGATTATAGTTCTGATAATATCGAGTATGAATTTATCGATCCATATGCTTCAGGTGATAAGAAAACCATTTCTGAAACGGAAGAGGCTCTATACGAAAAAGGTCT